>CALDFS010000095.1 GCA_937942105.1 uncultured Ruminococcus sp.
GCTCTGCAGTAAGGAGGGCGTGTCGATGAAGAAAAACGTAAAAATACCGTCGAAAAAGACGATTAACCTTTTATTCAAGCGGAAAACCCTTGCTCACCCCACCCGGCTTATCCCAATCCTTTTGCTGATAGCGCTTGTTTCCTACTGTATATCGCAGTTCGCGGTAATAAACAGGCTTGAAAAGGTAAAGCAAGCCGAAGCCGAGCTTCTGCAAATGCGCGAGGAGCTGGCGGCAGTAGAAGCCATCTATGCCGATTATGACGAGGTCAAGGCAGAATATAACCGCTATACCTACCAGAATTTCGACCGCACCATACCCAACAGGCTTGCGGTTCTGGCTCTTTTGGAACGCAGGGTGTTCAACGTCTGCACGGCGCAGAGCCTTTCTATATCCCAAAGAACCATCACCATGACTCTGGGCGGGCTTAGCTTGGAGGATACCTCCGCCCTGATAGCAGGTTTGAAAGAGGAACCGATGGTTCTGGATGTGTTCGTTTCTACATCTTCCTCCAACGTCAGAACCAACGACGGCACAGAATCCACGGTAACGTCGATAACAATATCCTTAAAAGACCCAACCACAATTCAGCCCGAAGCTGACGCAAACGACGCAAACAGCGCAGAAATCGCGCAGCCCGACAATGCCGGAGGTGAAAAGTAATGCTGATGCACAACTTTACCAAGCGCGAAAAAATCATCCTTATGATTGCAGCAATAGCGCTTGTTATAGGCTTTTACTTCCTTGTAATACACTACCCGGTAAAAACCCGCCTTGCCGAAATCGACGCGGAGAAGCTGACTGTCGAGGATGAGCGCATGTTAGCAGACGTCAAGCTTGCAAGCTACAACAAAATGAAAAACGAGCTTGACGAGATTTTCGCCATGCCTGCTGAAGAAATAACCTATATGCCTGAATACGACAATGCCGTTACCCTGATCAGCATTCTTGACGGCATTATCCCCCGTTCGGGATACACATTAAGTCAGTCTGTCAGCCAGGACGGCACCATAGCCGCCAGAACGGTTAATTTCAATTTCTCGGCGGACGATTATATGCAGGCAAAGCAGATATTAGGCAAGCTTCAAAGCACAGGCTACCGCTGTCTGTTTCAGGATTTGACAATCGCCCCCGGAGATGGCAGCGTAACCGGAAAAAATGTTAAGGTCTCAGGCAACATAGTATTTTATGAATTAGTGAATTAAACTCAGTCTGAGGAGATTCTTATGAAACTGTTCAGTAAAATAATAAGAGATAGGGGCAAAAAAGGCTTTACTTTAGTAGAGATGCTGATAGTAA
>CALDFS010000096.1 GCA_937942105.1 uncultured Ruminococcus sp.
CTGCTTCTTTACTGTCTTTCTGCTCCATGGTGTAGATGGTGTTTTGGAGCATTGCATCAAAGTCGCATCTGAACGCTTCAAAGGATTCTCCACTAATACTCAGGGAAATATTGCGCATATTTGATTTCTCCTTTACTTATTCATTATGATACTCGTTAATATAAATTTCGGTATGAGGTGTATCTCCGTAGCGCTTCATGACCGACATTGTTACAATCTGTTTATCATCGTCATATGCGATACCATTAAGTGCGTCTGCGACAAGCTTCAAGATATTATCGCAGTCTGGCTTGACAGTCGGTCTGATTTTTCCCTCAATCATTAGCTGTCGCTCTTTTTTGCTCTTGCTTTTTGGTATAGGAAGATAAGCGATAACTCGCATATCAACATAAGTGCCTTTTGGAAAGCGGAACGTACCGGCTTGCTTGCGGTATGCCCACGCGATCAGTTGCTTATGCTGGCGCGTTTTTTCTTGCGTATACTTTGCACCCGTGTGCTTGTTATAGCCAGTGCGTTGCCATCCGATGGGGTTACCTTCAACCGTGAAACTAACTTTCATCATGTGTCTTCCTTTCTATTTGATGGACCATACAAAGCAAACTCCTCAAATTCTTTAATATCGAAGCTATGATATGTATCGTCATCTTTTGAATCATCTTTTGAATAGCGCCTCGGTTGACTTCCGCCTTTGTTTTGCTCTCCGGCAAGCCAGCGGCTTATAAATGCAAGAATTCCGGTGCGTGTTTTTCTTTTAGACGGATTGGACTCACACCAGTCGCACATCTTCCGAAGCTCCTGCTCAACATCAACTGCCGGATAAAGCTCTTTCCATGCCTCAACCCTGCTTATCGGCACATCAAAATACGATTTATCGTTGAGGATGATAGATATAAATACCGGCTCCGGCGGGGCTTTTTCTTTTTTCTCTTTTGGCAAAGCTTCCTCTTCCTGCGGGATTTTTTCAGACGGTGCAAAACCGTCTTTATATATCATCTTTCGCAGTATCTCCGGGCAGTCATCTGCAAGCCTGATATCATCCAGCCCCATATGTACGCCGCCGAGCTGTTCGCTGCTGACGCAAAATGCAGTGATGCTAAGCTTGCCCTTGCTGTCGACCTTGTGCGTCACGGATTCAATCCGGGAAAATCTGAGGCTTCCGACTTTTCACACGATATTTCCGCAGGCAACAACCGGCGCCCGGGCTTTCATGATTCTTATTGCTTCGTTAACCGTCATGGCTTTAGCTCCTTTCGTGATTTAGCCCGCTGCTTGCGATATCCACCGAGCAAGCGCAACCGAAGCAACAAAGTATCTGCCGCCGATTTTCTTCAAAGGGAAATCGCGGCTTTCTTTCAGCCTCCGTTCGTCAACTCCGAGGTATTCGGCGGCTTGCTTAAGCCTTATAAGTTCTACGCCGCCGAACTTGTCTGTGATTCGTTTTAAATTGTCGTAGTAATCTTCTTTTACTCGCATAATCAGCATTCCTTTCTAATGTTTCTTTTAGGAAACATTGTCAGCAAAAAAAATTTCGCTCGTTCTTTCCATACTTAGAGAAAGCAACTCTTTCAACCTTTGGATTTCGCAAAGTTTAAATTGGCTTTCTCCTCTTAACTTACTGTAGAAAGCCTTTTTCCCAATTCCAATTCGATTTGCAGCTTCGGGTATGCTTAAACCATGACGTATTAGCTCAACTGTTAATTCTTTTGCGTTCATTTTTTGTACTCCTTTCATAAGTTTCCTTTAGGATACTTTTATAATATCACACTAAGCCTCAATTGTCAATCCTTTTCAGAAACTTTTTTAAATTTTTTCGGCAAATAGTTGCTTTTTTGAAACTAATGTGATATAATACAATCAAAGGGGAGTTAAATATGGATATTGGAAAAATCATTTCAAACCGTAGAAAAGAACTTGGGCTTACTCTTGAAGAAGTCGGGAAAAGTGTTGGTGTGGGTAAAAGCACCGTTCTTAAATGGGAAAGCGGCTATATATCAAATATGCGTAGAGACAAAATTGCATTACTCGCAAGAGTTCTCAAGATGAATCCCACGGAACTATTGTGTGACGGAGAACACGACGATTATGATAATAGTATCATTCTTTCCAATCATGAAAAAGCACTTATTATTGCTTATCGTTCAAACTCTGCTATGCAGTCAGCAGTGGATAAGCTTCTCGGAATAGAGGTAACTGGCGAGGCTGTGACTACAAATAAAAAGGACGCGTAGTTAAGCGCGTCGGTAAAATATATTATATTTAGGAGATGAGCATCATGAAAAAAGGCATACTAATCGCACTCATAGTCGTTATTGTTGGACTGTTGGCTATAATTTTTGGCACATCAAGTGATGGCGATGAAGCGCCTAAGGATGATACTTCATCTGTAACCGAATCTACAACGGATTATCGATATGACGAATATAATCAGAACAATACAACCCTGATTGAGGTTGAATCGGTTCCAGAGCAGACCTCTGAAATTGTCACCGAGCCTACAACAGAGGCAACTTCCATTCCAACTACCGAGCCCACAGTAGAAACTACTCCCAATGTCACAACCACGCCAACCAATAAAAAGGAAGAGGAGACAGCAAAGCTCGAAACAAAAAGCACTACAACATCCACCAAGAAGGAAGAGGCAGAATATGATTATGTGCTGAACACAAACACAATGAAATTTCATTATCCATCGTGCAAAAGTGTAGAAGATATAAAGGATGAAAACCGTGAGGATTATCACGGCGCCCGAGATAAAGTTATAGATAGAGGCTTTTCACCCTGCGGAAGGTGCAAGCCGTAATCATTAAGAAGGTCGATAAAATATGCGAAAGCGGATATATGAAATTATAGATGTATCAAACGGCAATGATACACTTAGCAGTCTATATGATTATTTCATGATGCTTGCTATAGTCGTAAGCCTTATTCCTTTGGCATTTAAAACAGAAAACCTTGCTTTTCGTGTTATAGATAAAGTATGCGTTGTCATATTCATAATCGATTACATACTTCGCCTTATCACAGCTGACTATAAGTATGGCAAAAAGTCTGTAATCTCGTTTTTGAAATATCCTTTTTCTTTTATGGCAATAATAGACCTCATTTCGATTTTGCCGTCCGTAACCGCACTTAACAGCAGCTTTAAGGTACTCCGCATTATGCGTATGGCAAGAGCTTTGAGGGTGCTCAGAGTTTTTAAGGCGGCACGATATTCGAAGAGTATACAGATAATCGCTCAGGTATTTCATAGTTCTAAGGAGCCGCTTGCCGCTGTCGGCACTCTCGCAATCGGGTATGTGCTGATATCTGCGCTTGTGATTATCAATGTTGAGCCGGACAGCTTCAACAATTTTTTCGATGCCGTTTATTGGGCAACGGTATCGCTCACAACGATGGGCTACGGCGATATATACCCTGTTACCACTGTTGGGCGGTTTGTGACGATGCTTTCCTCTGTGTTTGGCATAGCAATTGTTGCTCTGCCATCCGGTATAATTACGGCGGGATATATGACTGAGATCGAAAAGGCAAACAAAG
>CALDFS010000097.1 GCA_937942105.1 uncultured Ruminococcus sp.
CCTCCCGGTTGACATAATAACATGTTTTTTGTGAAAAGTAAATGCTGTTGCCGTGAACATTTGGCAAGTAAGTGTTGATTTTTTTATTCGAGTGTGCTATAATTAATCGATTATTGTGATGTAGTATGCGGAGATGATGGAGTGAGGATTTTGGGAATAGACCCCGGATATGCAATTGTAGGCTTCGGCGTTTTGGAGTATGACGGCAGAAGCTTTTCGGTTGTGAACTTCGGCGCGATAACAACTCCGGCAGGTATCCCGTTTGACGAACGCCTTAATATGATTTTTCAGGATATGACCAGCCTTTTCATTCAGTACAGACCGGAAGCTATGTCAATTGAAAAGCTGTATTTCAACACAAATCATACTACTGCTATAGACGTTGCACAGGCAAGGGGAGTAATAATTCTGTCGGCAAGGCAGAACGGCGTTCCTATTTATGAGTATACTCCGCTTCAGGTTAAGAATTCTATTACCGGTTATGGCAGGGCGGAAAAAAAGCAGGTTCAGGAAATGACCCGCTCGATACTTCACCTGAAGGAAGTACCCAAGCCGGATGATACGGCGGACGCGCTTGCGCTTGCCATAACGCACGGTCACAACTCGTTTTCTCTTGCTTTTTCCGCTTATAACGGCGAAAGGATAAATTGAAAGGATTGCTTGCATTATGATATACAGCTTAACCGGCAGAATAATTCACTCAGAACCCGACCTTTGCGTTATCGACTGCGCCGGAGTGTGATATGCCTGCAAAACCACACTTAATACCACACAGCAGATCGCAGGGCTTGACAAGGCAACGCTTTATACATACCTTGCTGTGAGGGAGGACGCTATCGACCTTTTCGGCTTTTACACCAAAGAGGAGCTTGAGTGCTTCAAGCTGCTGACATCCGTCAGCGGAGTAGGAGCTAAGTTTGCTCTTGCAATTCTTTCCGGGCTTACCCCTTCTCAGGTGGCACTTGCCATCGCCTCGGGGGATGTTAAGGCGTTTTCAAAAGTTAAGGGAATAGGTGCGAAAATCGCTCAGCGCATTACAATGGAGCTTAAAGACAAGATAACAAAAGAATCCGTATTTATGAGCGGGGATGCATCTCTATCGGATATAGCCGACGCAGCAGGAAGCGATTCCGCTTCAGAAGCTTTACAGGCGCTGGTTGTTCTGGGATATTCACAGTCAGAAGCGGCATCAGCCGTTGCGAAGTGCGATAAGAGCCTTGGCGCCGATGAAATCATTAAAAAGTGTTTAAGGCTGCTGGCTTCAAACAGATTTTAAGGGAGGGTAAACCTTGTGATAGAAACAGGCGAATTTGATTTTGAAAACAGAATGGTTGCTCCCAATACTATAAATACCGATTCGGATGAGATCGATTATTCCCTCCGTCCGAAAACGTTAAATGAATATATCGGTCAGGAAAAGGTGAAGGAAAACCTTGCAATATATATAGAAGCCGCTAAAAAGAGAGGGGAACCGCTCGACCATGTGCTTCTATACGGTCCTCCCGGTCTGGGCAAAACCACTCTTTCGGCAATTATTGCCCATGAGATGGGAGTAAATATAAGAATAACATCCGGTCCCGCAATCGAAAAGCCGGGCGACCTGGCAGCTCTTTTGACAAATTTGCAGGCGGGAGATGTTCTGTTTATCGATGAGATACACCGCCTTTCCCGTGCAATTGAAGAGGTTTTGTATCCCGCACTTGAAGATTTTGCTATTGATATCATAATTGGAAAGGGTCCTGCGGCGCGCTCGATAAGAATTGATCTGCCAAAGTTCACTCTTATAGGGGCAACGACCAGAGCAGGTCAGCTTACCTCACCTCTGCGTGACCGCTTCGGCGTTATCCAGCGACTT
>CALDFS010000098.1 GCA_937942105.1 uncultured Ruminococcus sp.
AGAACCAGATGCGCGGTCTTTACTCCAACAGAAGGCTTTATATCGACGGCGTTGTTCCCTGCGCCGAGGTTGAAGCTGTTAAGTTCTACTATTCCGAAATGTGGGAGTGCGTAACTCCTAAGGACGCTGACGGCAACACAATTTACTTCTGGCTTGAAGCCGGCGACCACGAGCTTGGTCTTGAAGCAGTTCCCGGCGAGATAGGCAATATAATGAGAAGACTTGACGATATTGTTTACTATCTCAACAGCTACTACCGTCAGATTCTTCAGATAACCTCACCCACGCCCGACGAATACAACACTTACATGATCCACAAGCAGATCCCTTCCATCCTTCCCGACTTTGAGGTTTACGCTCAGCAGCTCAGAGATATCAAGTCGGAAATCGAGGTTCTGGCAGGAACAGAGGGTACCGAAGCCGTTTCTCTTGAAACCATGGCTAAGCTTTTGGACAAGTGCATAAAAAGACCTGACGATATCCCTTCAATGCTTGGTCAGATAAAGGACGATATAACATCGCTCTCGCAGTGGATGACCGACTACCGCAGCCAGTATCTCGAAGTAGACATCATCGAGATTCAGTCTGCTGATTATGAGTTCACTACTGTTAAGGAAAACTTCTTCGGCAAGATGAAGTTTGCATTCCAGTCCTTCATCGGCTCCTTCTTCGAGGATTACAACGTTCTTTCCGATGAAAATGAGGATGCTTTGAACGTTTGGGTATCCTTAGGACGTGACCAGGCTCAGATAGTTAAGGAATTGGTTGACTCCTACTTCGTTGAAGAAACAGGCATACCGATATCCGTTAACCTTGTTCAGGGCGGTATCCTTGAAGCTACCCTTGCAGGCAAGGGACCTGACGTTGCCCTCTTCATCGGCGGCGACTTCCCGATTCAGCTTGCCGCGCGTGACTGCTTGGTTGACCTTTCACAGTTTGAAGACTATAACGAGATAATCAAGCGCTTCGCTCCTAATATTATGACCCTTTATACATATCAGGGCGGAGTTTACGGTCTTCCTATTTCTCAGAACTTCCCGATGATGTTCTGCCGTACCGACGTTTTGCAGTCCTTCGGCTACTATGAAGCGCCCGAGGATTGGGATGCTCTTATCGGAATGCTTCCCACCCTTCAGCGCAGCTACATGGGCGTTGGTCTTAACTTCGATGTTTTCGGTTCGTTCATAGTACAGCGCGGACTTAACTACTACAACGAATCCAAGACCGCAACAATATTCGACAATCCTATGGCTGTTGACGCTTTCGAGGTTTGGACGAAGTTCTACACCACCTATAGCTTCCAGCAGTCGTTCGACCAGTTCAGCCGTTTCCGTACCGGTGAGTATCCCATTATCATAACCGGTTACACCTTCTATAACCAGCTGTACATGGCGGCTCCCGAAATCAGAGGACTTTGGGAATTCGACCTTGTTCCCGGCTACAGAAGAGATGACGGAACTGTTGACCACTCGGTAACTTCCTCCTCCGCCGGCGGAATCATCTTCTCCAAGCTCAACGAAAAGCAGAGATCTGATGCCTGGGAGCTTATAAAGTGGTTCACCTCCGACGAAATCCAGTCCGAATACGGACGGTCGATTGAAGCTCTTCTCGGCCCTCTGGGACGATTCGATACCGCAAACTGCAACGCTTTGACAAAGCTTGCATGGTCGCAGTCTGAAATCGATCTTATCCTTGAGCAGATGAGCTATACCGTAGAAATCGATATCATTCCCGCAACCTACATTGTAACACGTAACATAACCAACGCATTCAGAGAAACCGTTAACCTCAACAAGAACCCAAGAGATACTTTGCTTTGGTTCAACAGAGATATTAACGATGAAATTCTGAGAAAGTACGAGGAGCTCGGTATCGATATCGAGGACCTCGAGAATAAATAAGGAGGGGAGGAAGACTTATGGCTAAAAAAGAAAAAAATGTTCCGGTAACGCGTGTAGACCCGCATAACAAGCGCGCCTATACCTGGCACCTTATGAAGCAGAATAAGGCTTGCTACGTAATGATGCTTCCGTTCTTCGTGCTCTTCACGATTTTTACCATTGTTCCCGTTGTAATGTCCTTCCCGCTGGGCTTAACAAGCTTCAACCTTGTTCAGTTCCCCAGATATATAGGACTGCAAAACTTCTACTCACTGTTCGTTAATGATGACGTTTTCCTTATCGCAATAAGAAATACCCTTATCTTTGCGATATTCACAGGTCCGTTCTCATATGTTTTAAGCTTCATTCTGGCATGGCTTATAAATGAGATGAATCCGTTCTTAAAGGTATTCTTCACCTTCGTATTCTACGCTCCTTCGATGACGCCATCCGCCTTCGTAATCTGGCAGCTGGTATTCTCGGGCGATGCTTACGGATACCTTAACTCGGTTCTGATGGATCTTGGAATCATCAACGCCGCCAAGCAGTGGCTGACCGATACGACATATATGATGACGGTAGTTATCATAGTTCAGCTCTGGTCTTCGATGGGTGCCGGATTCCTGGCGCTTCGTGCAGGCTTCCAGAATATCGATACCGCCCTCTATGAAGCGGGCGCTATCGAAGGAATCCAGAACAGATTCCAGGAGCTGTTCACAATCACCATCCCCGCAATGGGTCCTTCGCTTCTGTTCGCAGCCGTACTTGCAATTTCCGGCGCGTTCACAGTCGGAAGCGTTGGCTCGGCGCTCTGCGGAATGCCTTCAACAGCCTACGCCGTTCATACCATTATGAACCACGCTCAGGACTATGGCTCGATTCGTTACGAAATGGGCTACGCTTCGGCGATATGTATGGTTCTCTTCGCGGCGATGCTTATTACAAACCATGTAATACGCAAGGCGCTGTCGAAGTTCACTGACTAATGAAGGAGGGGAGAAATAATGGCGTCAGATAAAAGAATCACTGCGGAGCAGCAGGAAAAAATCCAGGAAAAGAAGCTCCGCAAGCTGAGAAGAAAGAAAGTCAATATAGATACCGTCCACGTAAAGAAGTCAAAGGGCAAGCATATCAACAGTTCATTGGGCGGCGATATCGCAATAGGAATACTGCTTTCACTTTTGGGAATATTCATGATCTTCCCGCTTTACTACTCGATAGTTCAGTCCTTCAAGCCTATAAGCGAGCTGTTCGTATTCCCGCCTAAGCTCTATGTTGTAGCTCCTACAACAGAAAACTTCTCCAACCTGTTCAAGGTAGCAGGAAACCTTTGGGTTCCCTTCTCAAGATACGTATTCAACTCCGTATTCATCACAGTTGCTATTTCGGTATTCCATGTTTTGGTTGTCTGCTGCTGTGCATACTGCCTTTCAAAGTGCCGTTTCCCCGGATACGGATTCCTGAATCAGCTCATCGTAACCTCCCTTTTGTTCACATCAACAGCTACATGGATCATGCAGTTCGTTGTTATGGCGAAGATGGGAATGATAAACACTTATTGGGCGCTGATACTTCCGAGCGTTGCAACGCCTATGGGACTTTACCTTATGCGTCAGAGTATGTCGACGATAAACGACTCTATTATAGACGCTGCAAAGGTTGACGGCGCGGGAGTATTCCGCACCTGCTGGCAGGTAGTTATTCCCAACCAGAAGCCTGCTATTGCAACCCTTATAATTTACGTATTCCAGGGCGCATGGAACGTTCAGGGCGGCGCGCTGGTTTACCAGGAAGACCTTAAAACCCTTCCTACCATCATGTCCCAGATAGCGGCTTCGGGTATTGCCCGTCAGGGTATTATCTACGCATCAGCCGTTGTGCTTATGATTCCTCCGCTCGTCATCTTCCTTATTGCTCAGAGTAACGTTATGGAAACCATGGCTAACTCCGGTATGAAGGATTAATCGAAAAACCATTATACTTATTAATACTATAGAAAAGGAAAAAGGTGATAAGCGGTGACGAGTAAAAACATTAAAAGAACGCTTTGCGTGCTCCTCGCACTGATAATGACCTGCTCGCTTATGGCGACTCAGGTATTTGCCGAGGACCCCTACGCATCGTACAGCTATAACGCTTGGGCGGAAGCCGTACCCTCGCAGAACGGTTATCTTGTTAAAGACACGATAACCGCCGACGATATGGGTCTAAAACAGCTTTCAGACCCAACAAGCCCGCTGTTTATCAGCGAAAAAGAACCATCCAGTTTGAATGACGCTAAGGATTTCTACCTTTCCGACAAAAACGAGTTCTATATCGTTGATACCGGCAACAACAGAATCATTAAAACCGACATTAACTTCAACCTTCTTGCCTGCTACAAGACCTTTACAGGCTCAAAGGTAACAGAAGCGTTTGTGGATGCAGGCGGAAACCAGATAAAGCTTGGAGACGTTGATTTGTTCATGGAGTCTTACAGCGAGCTGACTCTTGACGGCAGCGGAAATCCGATAGTTCCCGCCGATACCAAGCTGCTTTTAGACAGTATCGGAAAGCCGGCTTTGGATAAAAACGATAATCCGGTAATCGTTAAGAATGTTGAGCTGCTTATGGCAGCAAACAGCAATCTTGTTCTTGACGGCAACGGAAATCCGACAATGTCCGCAGAAGATATGCTGAAGCTTGATGCAAGCGGCAAGCCCACCTTCGATGAAAACGGCAACCCCGTAATCGTTAAGGATGACGGCTCGCAGGATGAAGAAGAGGAGCCGGAGGAGCCTGAAGCTCCCGCTGAACCGCCGGCAGAGCCTGAATTCGACGAAAACGGCAATCCCATCTTCAATGAAGAGGCAGCTACTACTGTAACCGGCAATATCCTTGTAAAGACTGTTGTTGACTTAAAGGCTCCGAGCGGCATTTTCGTTGACGAAGACGATATGATGTATATCGCCGACAAGGATAATCAGAGAATAATAAAGTGTAATCAGAACTGCGAAATAATCACTGAATACACCAAGCCCGATAGTGAGCTTTACAATTCTCAGTCGTTCTACTGCACCAAGGTGCTTGTAGACGCAGCAAAGAACGTTTACGTTATCTGCCCCGCCGTAAACAAGGGTGCTATAATGTATTCGCCTTCCGGAAGCTTTATCGGATACTACGGTGCTAACCGAGTTGAAGTAACGGCAGAGGTTATAAAGAACAAGATCTGGCGTAAATTCGCTTCCGAATCTCAGCTTCAGACAATAGAAAGAGCAACACCTGTTGAATATGCGAACTTCGATATCGACGATGAAGGCTTTATCTACACTGTAACCGAGGTTGCAAACGTTGCGACTGACGCTGTTAAGAAGCTCAACCCCGCCGGAAACAATATTCTTGAGCTTACAACGAATGCCGCCGACATTTCCTTCGGCGATCAGGAATCGGTTACATATTCCGGAACAACCTACGCAACCAGACTTACCGACATAACGATAGGCGATAACGGACTGATAAACATTCTTGACTACTCTTCAGGCCGTGTGTTCCAGTACGACAGAGAATGCAACCTTCTGTTCATCTTCGGATGCGATCAGGAGCAGCAGAATTCTGGTTTTGATAACCCCAACGCCGTTGAGTGCTTAGGAAATCTCGTCTATGTTCTGGACGGACGTAATCAGGACATAACCATATTCGAGGAAACCCTGTTCGGCGCCTATGTTCATGAGGCTGTTGAGCTGTTCAACAGAGGTCTTTATGAAGAAGCCATGGATTACTGGCTTGAAGTTATCAAGCGTGACGGTAACTACAACATGGCATACGTAGCGCTCGGAAGAGCTTACCTCAATCAGGATGATTATGACAACGCCATCAAGTACTTCAAGCTCGCCTTCGAGAATGAGGATTATGACAGAGCCTTTGAATCGAGACGTCAGGAAATGCTCAGAGATAACTTTACTCTTATAGTAATACTGATAATAGTACTTATAGTCATCTGGCTGGTAATCAACTACTTAAAGAAGAAGGGCAAGATTCCGCAGAAGCTTTGGAGAACGTTCTTCAAGTGGATATGGTCAAAAATAAAGCCCGGAATTCAGAAAATAATCGCGAAGGGAGGAAAGAATAAATGATTTATGATATGACGCCGATACAGTGGCTTAAACACGTTATCTTCCACCCCTTTGAAGGCTACGAGGATATGAGATGGAAAAAGCAGGGCTCGCTTGTCATAACAGCAGTAATTGTATTCTTCCTTTTCGTTGCTCAGGTTTTCAATGCAAGATTCGGCGGCTTTGCATATAATATGCGCGCCTACTCCGATATCTTCAATGTAGTTCCGATTCTGGTTCAGTCGATTGTTTACTACCTGACATGGGTAGTTGCAAACTGGTCCTTCTGCACGCTTTTGGACGGCGAAGGAAATATGAGAAGAATCGCTATCTACTCGGCATACGCACTTGTTCCTTACATCGTTTGCAGCATCATCTCAACAACCATCACCTACTTCGTAACTCTGGATGAGAGCATCTGGGTAACAGCGGTATCGCAGATTGGCTTGTGGTGGTCGGTAGTGCTTATGGTAATGGGAATGAAGGCTTGCCACCAGTACACATTTACAAAAACAATAGTCTGCATTGTGCTGACAATCATCGGAATGCTGCTTATACTTTGCCTGCTCGTTCTGATAATGTCACTCTTCCAGCAGGTATGGCTCTTCTTCCTGACAATCTATACCGAAATAATGTATAGAGTCAGAAGCTAACAAGAGCAGAAAGTGAGTATTGATATGAAGAATAAATTTCTCAGATTGATCGCTTGTCTGCTCGTCGCAGCAACGCTTCTTTCAATCACAGTAGTACCGACGTTCGGCGCGGATAACACCGAAGAACCCCCGGCACAGACAGATGAATCCGTTCCCGGGGAGGATGGCGGCGAAAATGCCAATGCGCCCGCAGCTGATGAAAATCAGGAGGGCGACCCGGCAGATGCTCCCACAGAGGGTGAAGAACCTGCCGAAGGTGAAGAACCCACCGAGGATGCTCCCGCAGAGGGCGAAGACCCCGCTGAGGACGAACCCGCTGACGAGCCTACCGACGAAGAAGGCTCCGAGGACGAGGATGATGAGGATCAGCCCGCTAAGTTCATTTCCGACGAGGAGGAGCTTGCAAGGTCAGAATTCGTCTGTGAAAACGACAATTACGCTATGTATCTTGACAGGGAATTTGAAAGAATCGGTCTTTTAGTCAAGGAAACCGGGTTCATTCACTGGTCAAACTGCGTAAACGCCATGCTCGACGATGCAACCAGCAAGCCTGCGCTTAAGCAGAACAGAATGTCGAACATCGCCACCAAAAACGGCAATGCTACCGACCTTATAACATCCTCCTACCTGTACTCCTACAGACAGTCTACGCAGAAGGAGAATACAGAGTTCGAGATCGAGGATAACGGCGTTAAGATCACCTACAACATGAAGGACTATAAGACGGTCATTCCGGTTCACTTCGTTCTTGAAGAAGATCACCTAAGAGTATATGTCAAGACGAGCGAGATCCAGGAAAAAGCCGGCTACAAGGAAGGCGTGGACGATGAGGAAGCCAAATCCGACGTTCTGATTCTTACCGACATTGCCATACTTCCTTATATGAGCGCCGCCTCTACCGATGAAGAGGGTTATATGTTCATTCCGGACGGTTCCGGTGCAGTCATCGACCTTAACAACGGCAAATCGGTTTATAAGAATTACTCCGAATATCTCTACGGAAGAGATATAACCAAGGTAAGAGAGCTTGAAGCCGACGCTGTAGAGCAGGCTTATATGCCGGTTATGGCTATGGTAAGAGGAAACAACGGTCTTGTAATGATAGCGGACAAGGGAGATACCTTTGCCACCGTAAATGCAGCCGTTGCCAACAACAAGAACGATCAGTGCGGTTACAACTACTGCTACTTCTCATTCGTTTTAAGATCTACCGACGATTACCATATGGCCGGTGATTCTTCCTCCATCATAGTATTTGAAAAGGGCGACGGTAAGATACCCGTTGAGGAAATATCCGTAAGATATTACCCTGTAACATCTGATGAGGAGATAGTTCCCTATTCAACCATTGCAGACGTTTACCGCAATTATCTTATTGAGGAGCAGGGTCTTACCAAGAAGACCAAGGCAAACTATTCTCCACTGTTTGTTGACTACTACGGCGGAACCCTGAAGTCCAAGTCGATCCTTGGTATCCCGGTAGATATCAAGACTGCTTATACCACCTTTGATCAGGCGATGGAGATAACCTCTAAGCTTCGCGACAGCGGAGTTGACGAGATGGTAGTAAACTACAACGACTGGACAAACGATTCCATGTCCTCGAAGATCGATACCGCTGATTCAGTTGCAGGCTGCCTGGGCGGCAAGAGCGATTTCAAGAAGATGATGCAGTTCTACAAGGACAACAGCATTGACTTCTACGCTACGGTTGACGGTTTCACCTTCAAGTCGGGCGGCAATGGCTTCATAACTCTGTTCGACACTGCTTACAGAGTTTCAAAGTCCTATTCAAGACAGTATAACTACAACATAGCCTACGGAACTCCCGAACCGGGTGTTGCACCCGCTCTGCTGGCTCCGAAGTCGATTTCAAAGCTTTCAAAGAAGGTTTCAAAGAACGTTTCCAAGCTTAATCTTCCCGGCGTTGGCTTAGGATCCATTTCCTCCACCGTTTGGTCTGACTTCTCGAATAAGAACCACACCAACCGTGCAACCACCGCTCAGTACATTATCGACTATTACAAGTCAGCCAAGGACAGCACCACTGACAAGAAGGCAATTGCCGAAGCACCGAACGCTTATCTGCTGCCTTATGTTGACACGATAACCGGTCTTCCGCTTCAGTCCAGTCAGTTCAAGATCGTTGACAGGGATATCCCCTTCATGCAGATGGTTCTTCATGGCTATACCGATTACTCCACAGAAGCCATCAACGCTTCACCTGATTCCAAGATGCTCTTCCTTAAGGCTATTGCCTCTGGCTCCAACATCAGGTACGATTTCATCTATAACGAAGCAACAAAGCTTGTTAATACGGACTATGTAGGACTTTACTATGCTACATACGAAGGCTGGCTTGAACAGTGCGCAGGCGAATACAAGCTTGCAAACGAAATTCTTTCTCAGGTTTCCGATTCTGTCATCACCGATTACAGAATTGACGGCTCGGTTATTACAACCACCTACGAAAACGGCGTTAAGACCACCGTTGACCTTGAAACAGGAAAGATCACAGCCGGCGGCAAGACCTACAATTATTCCGACTATGTTGACGAAGGAGGCTTGAAATAATGGCTGAAGCAGTAAAAACCGTAAAGGAGAAAGCCCCCAAGGCTCCTAAGGCACCAAAAGAGCCAAAGGTAAAGGGCATGAAAATCCCTTACGAAAGACGGAAAATGCTTTATGGATACGGATTCCTGGCAATATGGATCATAGGAACAATTTACTTCTTCCTTAGACCGCTTATTGTATCCTTCTGGTATTCATTCAACAAGACCGGGGTAACGCTCGGCAAGATGGAAACGACGTTTATAGGACTTCAGAACTATATCGACGCTTTCACCAAGGACACCGACTATGTCAACGCCCTTTTAGAGGTTCTTAAGAACACTCTTTGGAAAACGCCTATCATCATAATTTTCTCGATATTCATTGCGGTTATCCTCAATCAGAAGTTCAGGGGAAGAACGTTCGCACGTGCGGTATTCTTCCTGCCGGTTATCATTGCAACCGGACCTGTTATGAGCATAATCAACGGCGATATGGACTCTTCCGGATACGCCGGCGGTGCAGACCAGTTCTCAACCATGTTTGAAACCGATATGGCAGGCGCGCTGCTGCGATTCTTAGGTGTATATAATATCTCAGACACTGTAACCGAGGTCATCTCGCTTATAACGAGCGACATCTTCAATCTGGTATGGAACTCCGGTATTCAGATAATCATCTTCCTGGCGGCTTTGCAGAACATTCCGTTCTCGGCAAAGGAAGCCGCACAGATCGAAGGTGCTACCTCTTGGGAGTTCTTCTGGAAGATCACCCTGCCCTATATCAGCCCTATGATAGTTGCAAACCTTATTTACACTATCGTTGATTCCTTTATCGACCCTCAGAACGGCGTTATGAAGCTTGTTTTGGCACAGGCTTCTGACTGGAATCACGGCTTCTCGGCGGCTATGGCTTGGGCATACTTCTTAATTGTAATTCTTGCCCTGTGCATTGTTCTGCCGATAGTAAACAAGTTTGTTTACTACGAAGTATAAAGGAGGGATTTAAGTGGCTAAAGAAAAACTTGAAAAGGCTCCTAAGCAGCCTAAAGCTCCAAAAGAACCAAAGGTTAAAAAGCCCAAGGAAAAGAGCCAGGCACAGCTTGAAAAAGAGTTTAACAAGGAGCGCGCAAAGCGCTTGAAGGAAAGAGAAAAGAAGTACAGAGCCGCCAAAAAAGCCGGCACGCTTGATCCCCGCCAGATGACTCCCGAGCATTTAAGATACCTCCGCCGCAAAAGAATCATCGAAAGGGTATGGCCGATATTCAGATTCTTTATTCTGTTCGGTCTATGCTTCGTAATTCTCTATCCCCTTATCTACATGCTTTCGACTGCGTTCCGTCCCTCCGCTCAGATGACAGACCCCTCTGTTATCTGGCTGCCAAAGTCCTTCACATTGAGCAACATTAAGGACGTTTGGGGAATAATGGACTTCGGACCGACGCTTCTGAACACCGTTCTTCTGAACCTGGTCTGCTCGCTGCTTTCAGTTGTTGTCTGCGCTGTAACCGGTTACGGCTTCGCAAGATTCAACTTCAAGGGCAAGGGAATTCTGTTTGCAATAGTTATCATGCAGATCATCGTTCCTCCGCAGATCACCGTTATACCGCTTTACCTTCAGTGGGCGTTCTTCAAGTGCGCAGGCTTGGTCAAGCTGGTTGCGGCTACCGGAGCGAAGACGTTCTTGGGAATTGCCATTAAGTGGTCGGATGACCGCACTCAGACATACATCTCGCTTATCGACCATTCGATAGTTATGTATGCCCCTGCAATATTCGCCAACGGTATTAAGTCGGGTCTTTATATCCTGATATTCAGGCAGTTCTTCAAGGGACTTCCCAAGGAGCTTGAGGATGCCGCTTACCTCGATGGCTGCGGTCCGTTCAAGACCTTTATCAGAATCATGGTGCCCAATGCGGCTTCATCCTTCTTAACGGTATTCCTGTTTGCAATAGTTTGGTACTGGAACGACTACTACGTAAGCTCTACCTTCTTCATCAACAACCATACAGTTGCGCTTGCACTGCAAAAGCTTTCGTCCACGCTGGATGCTCAGCTTTTCAACAACGCACAGGTCGGTACACGAAAGAAGATTGTTTGGCTTGAATCCGGATGCTTGCTGACGATTGCTCCTATCCTGATAATGTATTGCTTCTTACAGAAGCACTTTACCGAGGGTCTGGAACGTTCGGGCTTGGTCGGATAATAAGAATTATATTCAAGAGCGTATCTTTCGGATGCGCTCTTGTTTTTTGTGCGGAAAAGATATATAATAGAACAAATATATTTGATCTGGAGCTGCTTATGGAAACAATAATAAAGCATTTTACCGAGCTTACACTTGATGAGCTGTATGAGATAATGAAGCTGCGTGTGGCAGTCTTCGTCGTTGAGCAGAACTGCCCTTATCAGGAACTGGATGATTACGATAAAGACTGCTACCACATATTCTTCCGCGACGAAAACGGCATTGCCGCATATTTGCGCGTTTTAGATAAGGGCAGGTTTGAAGATGTCTCCTTAGGCAGGGTTATATCCGCCCGCCGCCGGTGCGGTCTGGGAACCAAGCTGATAAAGGTCGGAGTTGAGGTCGCGAAGGAAAAATATCATGCAAAAAGAATCATGATAGGCGCGCAGACCTATGCAAGACCTTTTTACGAGCAGGCAGGCTTTTCACAGATAGAAGGAACCGGCGAGTATTTAGAGGACGGCATACCGCACATCTACATGGAAATGCAGCTTTGATGGCTATTGCAAAAAGTCGAAAACTGTGTTATACTGTTTTCTAAAGTTAAAACAAAGTAATAATCGATGTTTTTGCTTGATAAATTGTTTGGAAAGGATGAATATTTATGAAAACAGAAAATGCCGCTGTAGGCACAAGAAGGCTTTTCGATGTAAGAACCATGGCTTTGATAGGAGTTTCCGCCGCCATAATCGCGGTTTTTGCCCCCTGGAAGATACCTGTAGGTCCTATTCCCATAACCCTTGCGACCTTTGCAATCTATTTTGTAAGCGCT
Source organism: uncultured Ruminococcus sp. (assembly GCA_937942105.1). GTDB lineage: Bacteria > Bacillota > Clostridia > Oscillospirales > Ruminococcaceae > Faeciplasma. Next base: position 12,194 of record CALDFS010000098.1, read on the forward strand.
GTTCTGGGAGCATATAAGGGAACTGCCGCAACTGCTGTATACATACTTCTGGGTGCGGTGGGCGTTCCGGTATTCTCAGGCTTTGCAGGCGGATTCCATGTAGTTGCCGGTGTTACCGGCGGATATATTGTGGGATATATCTTCTGCGCGCTTGTAACCGGTCTTTTCTGTGATAAAATGCATCACTGGTCTAAGTACCCTATAGGAATGGTTCTGGGAACAGTGGTTTTATATGCCTTCGGAACTGCATGGTACTGTATTCTTGCAAAGAGCGCGCTTGTGCCGGCACTTGCCGCCTGTGTGTTCCCGTTTATCGGCTTTGATGCCTTGAAGATAGCCGCAGCTTCAATTGTTGCCGCCCGCATAAAGCCTGTGCTGGACAGAATGTTATGAAGAAAGCTGCTGCAATTGCTTTGTCTGCCGTCATGCTATTTACAGGATGCGATCTGGCTCGGTTCATCCCGGGCGTTACCCCGCCTGTAAGCGATGTTACCACAGACAGCTATACTGCCTTAACAGAAGCCCCGCCGACCACGAGTGA
>CALDFS010000099.1 GCA_937942105.1 uncultured Ruminococcus sp.
CGTATAGATTCGCCGCCGCTAAGTCGTGCCCCGTCCAGTTGGCGTCGTTTCCGGTATTCATGACGGCTGTCATGCCAAAGTTAGGGCAGGTGGAATTCTTGCCTGCGGCGATATCCTTAACAAGATGGTATTTTTCGCCGTTGCAGGTGTCAAAGTCAAGAACCTCTTTGAATTCCGGCATAAGATAGCATACATGCCTTTGCTGACCGGTGTATTCCTGGGCAATCTGGAATTCAAGCATGATATTTGTGTGCTTAAGCCCGCCGAACAGCGGGTGCACCGGCTCCCTGACCTGAAAATCGACAGGACCGTTTTTGATTTGCAGTATTACGTTATCGTCAAATTTACCGTCAAGACCGATAAAGCTCAGGTAGCTCTGCGCGGCGCGGTCGGTCACATTATCCCGCCAGTCCTGCTGGCAGTTGTAAACAAAGCACCGCCAGATGACGATTCCGCCGTAGGGCTTGACAGCACGCGCCAGCATATTAGCACCGTCGGCGTGGGTTCTGCCGTAGGCAAACGGTCCGAACTCGCCCTCGGAATCCGCTTTAACAAGGAATCCGCCGAAGTCCGGTATGTCCTGATAAATAGAAGCGCAGATATCCGCCCACCAGCTTATAACGGCGGGGTCGCAGGGGTCAGCGGTTTCAAGCCCGCCCACTCTTACCGGGGAGGCAAAGTTTAAGGAAAGAAACAGCTTTATGCCATATTCCGAGAAGATTTTTGCAAGAGCAGCCAGTTCCTCGCGGTGCTTTTTTGAAATCAGGAAGGGCGCTTCCCCGCGGACATTTACATTGTTGACAGCGACAGCGTTCATGCCGACAGACGCAAGCAATCGCGCATAATCGCACGTGCGCTGATTGATTATGACGCGGTTGTTTTCAAAGAAGAAGCTTTTTCCGGAATATCCGCGCTCGATGCTTCCATCCATATTGTCCCAGTGATCAGCCATGCGCAGGGGCATAGCAGGGGATTTTTCATAGGTGAAATCGCGGTCAAGGCTGCCTGTTCTTAAAATCCTTAAAAGCTCAAAGGTGCCGTATAGCAGCCCTTTGTGACCGCCTGAGCGAACTGAAAAGGTTCCGCCGTCCTTTATAACCTTATATCCCTCCGGGGATATATCCGGGTCGTGGGCGAGCCTTAGGCGGTAATCGGTGTCTATGCCGAAGGTGACCGGCTTAACGCCCGTTATGGCAGTCAGTGCTAAATCCAGCTCGTCAAGAATGCTTGAAATTATCGGTCCCTTTTCGGAATTGATGATGGAAAAAACCTTTCCTTCAAGCTCTTTTACGGGCTTGTAATCAAGCCAGAGCTTAGTGTAATCCATGCTTATCTTCCTTTCATACTGAATTCTAATCCTTCAACAGCAGCTCTCTTATAACCTTAGCGCCGCCGAAAATATACATCTCCTCGGGGTTTATAGGCATATAAGCCTGCGAGTAGGCTAAATATTCGTCAGCCTGTTCATAAAACACCGGATATCCGCCCGACAGCTCCGGCAAGCTGCCGCTTCCTAACAGCTCTGAAAACTCCGAATCCATGCACACGCCTATTCCCAAAATATTTTTGCCTGAAAGGCAACAGTTTTCCAGCAGTCGCGACAGCGTTTCGGAAGCCTTTAGAAGTATCTGTTCCTTTGAATCGGAGCTGCTTATCAGGGCAGTCTCCTTTTCAAGAGTTCTGCCGTCCAATGTTATGATCCCCGCACTCATGACCGAGCGGCACAGACCTATTCCGACTGCAAAGCGGCGGGTTATATCTATTCCTAAAAGAGAGCCGCCTCTGCCGCTTGCCGGGCTGCGGCTTCCGGTTCTTAAAAGTATGCCTTCATTCATAAGTCTGCGGCATTCTTCACTGACCGCCGAAGGGGAAGCTGAGCATTTCCTTGCAAGCTCCGCCTGAGAGCAGGGACCGTCATGTAGTATTGCGCTTAGTATTTTTGTTTTTACTTTCATCTTCATTTTCCTGAACGCGCTTTATTTCAAACCAGAAGGTAGAGCCAGCGCCCACCTCGCTCGAAACGCCGAAGCGGAATTTGTGAAGCTCCAATATCTCCTTAACTATTGACAGCCCCAGACCGGTTCCCACAACATCGCGCTTGGTGCGTTCATCGCGGTAGTAGCGGTCGAAAATCAGCGGAAGCTTTTCCTTTTCGATTCCTACGCCGAAGTCGCGCACCTCTATCCTTACCGCCGAAGGGGAATTGACCTGCCGCACGATTATCCTACGGGATTCGCCCGAGTAGTTTACCGCGTTATTTATGAAATTATATATTACCTGCTGAAGCTTTTCTATGTCGCCGTAAAGGGTAACGTCCTCGTCAGTCTCCAGAATGAATTCAAAGCCCTTCTGCTGTGAAAGTACCTCGTACTTTGACATAACGTCCTTTAAAAACTCATGACAGCTGAATTTCGTCTTTGTTATGGCTATATTGCCGCTTTGAAGCTTTGAAAGCTCCATCAGGCTGCTTACAAGCACCGAAAGCCTGTCCGCCTCATCGATAATAACCTTTAAATGCTCGTTCCGCTTTTCGGGATTATCGCCCGAAAGGTCGCGGATCATTTCGGCGTATGCCTTTATCATGGTAAGCGGGGTACGCAAATCATGACTGACGTTGGCAATAAGCTCGTTTCTAAGCTTATCCACCTTGGAAATTTCGGTTGCGGCGTAGTTAAGGGTATCCGCCAGCTCGTTTATTTCAAGATAAGAGCCTTTTTCAAACCGGGTGGAGTAATCGCCCGAGGCAAGCTTATTTGCCGATGCGGTAATATGAGTAAACGGAACCGATAGCCTGTTAGAAAGAAGCATGGTTATAAACAGCGCAATAAAGAAGGTTGTAAGCGTTATGAAAATGAACTGCTCCTTTATTATCTCGACCGTAGAATCCACCGGTTCGAGCGAGGCGTTGATGAATATAAGATATCCCGGGCTTGATTTTCCGCTTATCTTGGGTGAGCTTAGAATGCTTCCGAACAAAAGCTCGGTCGTGCCGAAGCGCTCGTTCTGGGAGACCTTCAGTATCTGAGAATCGGCGCTTTTTATAAGCTCGTTTCGGTATTCAAACAGCAGAAGATTACTGCGCTCATCCGAAAGTATCGACTTTCCGCCCATATATTCCGCCTTGGTGATGGTGTTGCCGCTCCAGTCGGTGATAGCTATTGTCATGCCGTTCTGGTAGGCTATATTTTCGACAAGCTCCTCTACCGAATCCATCGAATCAGGGTCGAATGCGACCGAAATCTTCAGGCAGGATGCGATTATTTTGCGCCGCTTTGAAAGCTCATAGTACTTATCAAGCGTTACCACCTGAAAAAACCATATAAGAATAAGTATTACGGCGGTGAACACCGAAAAGTAAAGCCATATGGTGGAGCGCAGGGTGGGGGCGTTTTCGGGGCGGCTTGCCCTTTTATCCCTTGATGTTATCAAACTTGTATCCCATTCCTCTCAAGGTAACTATAAGGTCCCTGTAAGGACCTAAGCTGTTTCTGAGCATTTTTATGTGGGTGTCTACCGTTCTGTCATCGCCGTAGAAGTCAAAGCCCCATACCTCTTCCAGAAGCTTCTCGCGGGACATGGCTATGTTCATGTTGCGGGCTAAGTAGAAAAGAATGTCGTATTCCTTGGGGGTCATCTGAACCTTTTTGCCGTCGATAGTGACCTCTCTTGCGGCGAAGTTGATTTCAAGCCCCTTGTATCTTATGACGTCCTCGGACTCGGGAGCCTTGCGGCGGTTAACAACAACCTTAATTCTTGCCATAAGCTCCTTGGGGGAGAACGGCTTTACAACGTAATCATCTATTCCCACCTCAAAGCCGAAGAGCTTATCATATTCCTCGCCGCGTGCCGAAAGCATGATTACCGGAACGCTCGAAAGCTTTTTGATCTCCTTGCAGGCAGAGTAACCGTCCAGCCGGGGCATCATTATATCCATAACAATGCAGTCAAATCCGGATTTATCCGCCTTCACCTTTTCGATAGCCTGCATACCGTCCGCAGCTTCCTCTACCTCGTAGCCTTCAAAAATAGCGTATTCCTTAACTACCTCGCGGATCTTATCCTCGTCGTCAACAATTAAAAGTCTGGGCATTTGCATCTTCCTTTCAGTTTATTATGTATACCATATCAGAGCGGTGAGCAGAGCGCTGATAATATATACAATACTTCACTTTACAGTATATCAGATAATTGTGTCGAAATTATGAAGCTTTTCGGAGTTTTTTATGTTTTGCATAAGGATTTTTATTTCTTATACTTATTTTCGTTTAGAAATGTTCAAAAAGCGGGTGCAAAACCCATCGTACAGCGGTTTTGTGCCCGCTTTTTTGCTTTCATTTCAAACAAAAATCAGTATTTGAGCTTGTTATTCCCGCCGCGTTATGCTACAATACTATTATTGCTTGATTATTTTGAAAGGAATATATAAAAATGACGGATAACCGCAACGAAAAGGTCTGCGAAATACATAAAAAATGCTCCGGCTGTCAGCTGATGAATCTTGAATATCCGGAACAGCTAAAGCTTAAGCAATCCAAGGTAATAAAGCTATTGGGAAGATACGGTCATGTTGACGGGATAATCGGTATGGATTCTCCCTGCCGCTATCGCAACAAGGCGACAAGGGCGTTTCGTTTGCGATACCCCAACAAGCGAATAATATCGGGCATATACCAATCCTCGACCGGCGGGGTAGTCCCGGCGGACGACTGCCTTTTAGAGGATAAGCTTTCGGGGCAGATAATAAAGGATCTGCGCAGGCTGATGCCCAAATACAAGGCTTTGCCCTACGACGAGATATCCCGCAGGGGAAGCGTGAAGTTCGCGACCGTCCGCAAGGCTGAGGGAACAGGGGAGTATATGCTCACCATAGCGACGGCATCGCCGATATTCCCAAAGGGCGCGGAGCTTGCGAGTGAGCTTGTATCGCTCCACCCCGAAATAAAAACGGTGGTTCAGAACATCGCCGGAACCGACGGCAAAATTTTGTTAGGAGAGCATGAAAAGCCGCTTTTTGGCGATGGCAGGATAACCGATGAGCTGATGGGTCTTAAATTTCTGATATCCTCGAAATCCTTCTATCAGGTGAACCCGGTTCAGACCGAGAAGCTCTATTCGCTGGCGGTGGAAATGGCTCAGCTGAAGGACTCCGACCGCGTTCTTGACTGCTACTGCGGAATAGGCACAATCGGTCTGATAGCCTCGAAGCACTGCGGCGAGGTGATAGGCGTGGAATCCAACTCCGCCGCCGTAAAGGACGCTGTCAAGAATGCGCGGCTGAACAAGATAACAAATGTGCAGTTTGTGAACATGGATACCGGCGAGTTTTTGAGCGAGCTGTTAAGCGCAGGCGAGTCTGCCGACGTGGCATTCTTGGACCCTGCAAGGGCGGGATGCGATAAGCGGGCTTTGGATTCGCTTATAAGGCTTTCACCGAACAGGATTGTTTATGTTTCCTGCAACCCCGAAACTCAGGCGCGGGATATAGGCGTGCTGGTTAAGGCGGGGTATAGAGTGAAAAGGATTCAGCCGGTGGATATGTTTCCGTTTACCGGGCACGTTGAAACGGTATGCTTATTGTACAAACTCAACGCAAACAACATATCGAGATAAACTTGGATATGGACGAGCTGGATTTGACCGATGCGGAAAAGAAAGCTACCTATCAAGAGATCAAGGATTATGTGCTGGAGCATAGCGGCTTGAAAGTCAGCAGCTTGTATATCGCACAGATAAAACAGAAGTGCGGCATCATTGAGCGTGATAATTACAATAAGCCAAAGTCTGAAAATGATAAGCATCCCCAATGCCCACCGAAGAAAGAGGCGGCGATCCGGGCGGCGCTGGAACATTTTAAGATGATATAGAGCAATCATATGAGCCAGTGGTTTGTGGGCATATCACAACTCACTGGCTCTGGTTCTGAATTATTGGGGTCATTGATGATGTGCTGTTCTACCCGAAAAACATGAAGTCAAATTACAGATATTTCAAGAATAATTTTAATCATCTAATATTTTTATGCTTCATAAGCTGGTATTTCCTGAAAAATAGCATCCTGTATTTCAATAAGTTCTTTTTCCGGATGTTCCGAATTTGCACACCATCCTAAAAAGTGCTTTGCGTTCCCCAAAATGATACTACATCGTTACGAGTAGCAAATAAAGCATACTGTGGGGACTTCTTTCCTCCTTTGAATTTTGGCTGAACGCTATTTCTCTTCCGCCCGCGCGGCAGAAATTGCAAAGAACTTCCGAAACGAAAGTCATTCGACGTAATGGAATTTCTAATGATAATACCGCCCCGCAAAGCGCAATTTTAGCTCTGCGGGGCGTTCCAATTCAGCCATATATTCGCCGGAAATCGTTTTCCTAAAGCATTTATCAATTTATTATGTATCTTTCCTGTACAACCACCCCTTAGCACTGAAATCGCGCGTTGCTTCTCCGTACTCCGCGATAATCATAGCGCCGTCAGGCAGTATTTTATCGGGAACGTTCGAGTTTTCAAACCGGTGGAGCACTGCAAGACCGAGACCGTTGTACTCCCTTAAAACAAGCTGGTGACCGACTGGACTGTTGTAGCTCCTGGCGGTACATTCCTGCCGAATGGTAATCCCGTATTTTATGATATCTGCGGCGCGGCGGTAAAACTCAATTCCCTCATCGACAATCTTCCACTGCTCTTCCGAAAGGTCATAAATATCCCCGCTCAAGCACATTCTGCCAAAAAGCGTCGCAATAAGCGAATAGTGCAGCCGGTCAGCGTCGTCAGAACGTCGCAGTACAGCCCATATCTGGCTCTGTTCCGGTCTTATGACGCGGTGCAGGTTCGCCGCGATAATAGGTATCGCCTTAGTCTCATGAGCGTCGGAAAAGCTTGCTTGGCTCACAAGCTTCATAAAAGGCGGCACTAACCTGTGTCCTCCGCTCGAGCAGTTTTCTATGACGATGCCGGGAATCTCGTTGGCTAACCTTTTGAAGAACTCCTGCGAAGCCTCTACCTTACGCCGCAACGCCTCGCCAAAGCTTTCGGCTCCGTCGCAGCCGATGCCTATCGTGTCATTATAGTCGATTTTTATATATCCGAAACCGCAGGAGCGAAGCAGCTTAATAACCTTTTCAAAAAGATATTCCTTTACCCACGGATCCTCCATATCCCAGAACCTGCGGCCGCCTACAGTGAGAGGAACTCCGTCTTTTTTCAGAATATGCGAATCGTCGTTGAAGTATCTGCATCCCCGGGCAAGCGCCTCCAGCTCGAACCACAGCCCAGGAATCATTCCCTTTGAACGTATATAGTCGGCAATAGGCTTCATTCCTCCCGGGAAGCGGCTTTCGTTTACCTCCCAGTCGCCTAAGCTTTCCCACCAGCGCTCGGCACCATACCAACCGGAGTCTATGACGAGATACTTTATTCCTTTGCCGGCTATCCTGTCACATATCCTTTTAACGTTTTCAAAGCTCGGGTTGCCCCATGTAGTGCAATATTCGTTGAAGACTATTCCCATATCCGAGTCGACTTCGGATATCCTCGGATTCTGCGCTTTAACAAGCTTGTCGCAGACCTCAGCGAGCGAATGTCCCTCGGCTATCGCAGCCTTCGGCGCTTCAAAGGATTCGCCGGGGTCAAGGGCTTTTCTCCACTGCCCGAAGTCGCCGTCAGCAAGACCTCCAACTACCGAGAGGGTGTCGTCGTCCTTACACAGGATTTCTATCTGCCACGACGCTGCGCAGTAAAGCTGTATGCCCACAATTTCGCCAGTCTCGCTGTTTTCGAGAGCGACAAACGGAAAATATTTTCTTACGGGCATCGAACCGACGTTTCCGAATTTTTCAAATCTCAGAGCACATCTGTTCCACGACGGCTCGAGGTGAAGCTCCTCAACGGTTTCCGTACGCAGCTTGCCTTCCGCGCTCCAGAACGACTGAAGGCGGTGTATCTTATCGGCTTTTATGTTTCTGACCGCAAAAGACGCGAGCATTTCCGCAGTTATCTTGCGGTCACTGCCGTTTCGGAGAACGGTGGATATGATTTGCGCGCCCTTGTACGGCGTTTTATTAACCGTCAGCGTCAGCCCTTCGGGGTTTTCCCATACGGCTTTTTCTTCCCCGTCATATGTCTTTTTAAATCTACTTATTGTATTGCTCGAAGTCATTGTGGCTCCGCAGGAGAATCCGCCTGCGTATCCGTCGCCTAAAAGCTTTAATTCAGCATATAATTCCATGGTACACCTCTTATATATTTTTCTAACTATATTAACCACATATCGGTTGCTTGAATGTTTTCTGCTCAGCGTTCAAACACCAATATGCAGCTTTCTGAACGACAATGGGCTCATCTTTTCATATTTTTTGAAGACCGCGCAGAAGTAGCTTTTGTCATTGAACCCCGACAGCTCCGCCACGGTTTTGACCATCATATCCGGGTGCGCAAGGAGAAGTTCCTTGCTCTTATGAATTTTTGTCATGCAGATATATTCAAAAATCGTTTTTGAAGTCACGCTTTTGAACAGGCTACAAAGATACTGCGGCGTAAGTCCGGCTACATCCGCAAGCTCATTCAAAGTCAGTTCTTTGCTATAGTTGCTGTTGATGTAATCTATCACCAGCGCTATTTTTTTCTGCTTCACCGCATCAAAACCGTTCTCCTTTTCTGAGGTCAGCGTCATGATGTCAAGAAGTATCTCATAAGTTATCGCCGAGCACTTGCTGCTCTCTTTCGGAATGTTTTTCACTGCATAAAAAAGCATTTCTATTTTATTTCGGATTCGCTCTGGTTCTGAAACATAAAGCATTTTTGATTCCGAAATATTCATCACGTTTTTGAAAAAATCAGCCACTCCGCCGCCTTCAAAAATTACCCAGTCGGTTATCCATTTGCCGTCGAGTGCACGGTATTCGTGCGGTTCATCGGTATTTGGAAAGTGCGGGAATAAAAGAAAGCCCTGATTATCTTTTATCAAATATCTCTTTTCTCCGATGAAAAGCTCACCTACGCCGCTCCGGCTCTGTATCCACTGGTATTGATGATAGCCCCACGGTCTGATAATCTGCTCCTGAATATGATTAACGCCAACTCCTGCTGGGTAATATGGCAGACGCGACTCTGCGCCAAGAAAATTCGGATAAATAATATTGTCCATATTTGGCTCCTGCATAATACATTTTATATGTTAGTATATCTCAAAATAGTCCTTATGTCAAGATTAAAATTAAAATATTGTTAAAAATAATACTTATGAATAAAATCTTAATTTTACAATATCAATCTGAAAATATTGTGATTGACAAGTAAAAAGCCAAATAATATAATAGGAATCAAACAATATATTTATTGTGACAGACATCAGAAAACATATGAAAAAATTCTTATTGTAAAGGAGTCAAACAGAATGAAACGAGTATTAGCAATAGTCTTGACATCGCTAATGTTGATAACGCTGTTCGGATGCGGAGGCAGAAAAAGAGCGCCGATTCAGATTACGCTTTCAACAGAGGACTCTGAGGCAATTTTAAATGCCGCAGGAATTAGGCTCCCTGATGCGGAAGAGGCAAAAGGAGCAGGCACTGTCGTGGACTATTTAAGCTGGGGAGATCCTTATCAGAATTACTCTGACGACGAGATTGTCAATACCGGTTATTGGACCTTTGAGAACAAATACGGCGGCAGCATTAACTATATAGAGACTGATTATTTTGAGAGATTCAACGATTTGGCGAACCTTACACTCGCGGGTACACCTCCGGATCTCTTCCCAGGCGGTTCAGGCTCGACTGCGTGCTTTCCGATGAGGGCAATAAAAGGCGTGACGCAGGCTATCGACGATTACATAGATTATAACGACCCGCTATGGAGCCCTGTAAAGGATGTGGCTGATCACTTTATGCTTGGCGGCAAACACTATCAGATCGTGATTTATACAGCACCCTACAGTGTGTGCCTGTACAACAAGCGCATAATGTCGGAGTATGGTTACGACGATCCAGCGGAGCTGTATTATAATGACGAGTGGACGTGGGATGAGTTCTACGAAATGTGCATAGACTTTTCCGATCCGGACGAAGATAGATTTGCGCTTGACGGCTATTGGTATGCTGATGGGATTGTTGATTCAACCGGTCAGCAGATAATGCAGATTGACGAAGACGGAAAATACTACTCCAACATTGACAGCCCCGAGATTGAACGCGCCTGGAACCTTGTTTACGAGCTTTGCAAGAACGACTGCAACTACCGCGATGCAACCGGCAACCGCTGGGCTTTGCGCAACCCGAGCGGTCTTAAGGACGGCAAGCTGCTATTCTTTATTGAAGCTCAGAACTTTTTCACCTCACCGGTCGCGGAAATCGAAAACAACTACGGGGCTATCTCTGAGGGCGAGCTGATGTTTGCACCGCTTCCGCGCGACCCGAACGGAGATGGGAATTACTATCTGCTTTCTGACTTTGACGATATAAACGGTGCGCTTTGTATAATAAATAACGCCGAAAACCCAGAGGGTGCGGCGCTTTTAGCCTCCTGCATAAGATTCAAACATATCGACCCGGTGGTTCGCGATATTGATAAAAGGCAGCTTAAGGAGGTATATCTTTGGAGCGACGATATGCTCGAAATGAAAGAGGAGTGTCAGCGGATAGCAGACGGGCATTATATGTTCAGTCTTGCGGGCGACCTTAACCAGAATCTTAACGACGTTTTAGGCTTTGCAAACGAAATACCGCGTTCTGCTTCGCCTAATACATGGGCATCGCTCAAAGAAAGCAACAGAGATAGACTTGCCTACTATATTGACGAACTCAATTCGTTGATAGATGAATATAATCAGGATAACAGTTAAGAAACAAACGGCATTTAACATGAAATTCATTTTACGTTAAGGAGGCACTATGAAAAAAATATTAGCGGCGGCTGCGGCTTTGATTCTGAGCGTTTTTTCGGCCGTGCAGATATATGCGGAGGGGATGGATACGGTAATAATAGATATGGACAAAACCTATCAGACTATTGATGGTTTTGGCGCGTCGTATACATGGTACAGTGAGCAGCTGTCAGGGACAGAGGTAGCCGAGCAGGGTTTTGACTGGATATTTAACGACGCAAAATTCAATATGCTTCGGTTCCGAGACCTCAACTGCGTATATACAAACGAACGGGATGACGTTCTGGAAGGTTATAAAAGCAACTATTATCTCTATTACAACGCAGCAATCGAGCGCGGGATTGATCCACTTGTAATAGTCACTTCATGGGGAGAATACGACAGATCTCTGCCCTGGATAGAGTTTATGGAGAACCCTGAAAACGGATACTCCTATTACACTCTTGCCAAAGACGATAGCGGTGAGTATATGTATGGCGCACTTGCCGACTTTTGCGTTGAGTCAATAAAAATTTTCTTTGACGCTGGAATACCTGTTGATTACTTCTCTATAACCAACGAGGCAGAGCTTCAGGACAGCCATCTCGACGAGAAAGGCGGTCAGCGTGATTCGGCGGGATTCTTCCTCGGAAAGGAAGAGACCGAATATCAGGCGGCATACTGGAAAGCACATATAGCTGTATATGATGCCTTTAAAGAGGCGTTCGGCGAATATGCGCCCTCGCTGCTCGGTGCTGAAACAATGGCGGCATATCCCGATCTTTTGCACGGATATCTGGATCCGCTTATCGAAAGCCGCCCAGAAACCGTCGAGGTTGTTGCGCATCACCTTTACGGTACCGATTTTAGCGAACGGAATCTGAGAGCGGTTGGCGAAGCTTTTCCAAATTTAAAGATATATCAGACCGAATACTATGAAAGCGACTTCTTCCGCAACGCCGAGGTTGTTCTCGACGATCTTGTATACGAAGGAGTGAACGCCTATCTCTATTGGGACGGCGTATGGCCGATGGGCGCTGTTTTAGAGGTTTCAAGTTCCGGCGGCAGCACTACCCTCACTCGGCGTGGAAACCACTATATAATGTCGCATTTCTCGGCATTTATAGGACGCGGATATCAACGTGTTGATGTTCAGGACGACCTGAATACCAAATTCGGAGCGTTCAGGTCGCCGGACGGCAGCAAGCTGATAGTTATCGCGATGAATCCGACGCAGGAGGCTGAGAGTCTAACACTTGACCTTGCCGAAAAGAAAATTCTTGGCTCAAAGGTATATCTATCTACAGAGGATGCTGATAATTCTTTTAAAAACAAGTATTTGCAGGATCTTGGCGAGTATCATGAAGGACTTGAGATTCCCGGACGCAGTTTGACAACAATTGAAATTGACCTTGCTCCCGATGAGGAGTATATACCCGAGGAGACTGCAAAGAAGGAAAACCCGTATGTTAAAAAAGAAAAGGGTATAAATCCCGTGGCGGCAATTGTCGCAGCGGCAGTGATTGCGGCAGCAGCGTGCGCAGTTATTTGCGTCGTAAAAAACCGCAATAGACGGGAAAGGATAAAATCATGAAAAAAATTATAGCTTTTGTTCTTGCTGCTTCTATGCTTTTAAGCGGCTGCGGGGCAACTACCGCCGATGCAATCGGCAATAAATCAGATAAGGAGAAAGAGAAAATGCTCACATTTAACGTTGACGGAGCAACTATGCGGATTGAGGTTTGCGCCGCAGATATAATCAGGGTGCAGTTCTTTCCCGGGGGAGAAGTAGCTCAGCCGGGCATAAACACCTTCACGGTCGATTATAACAAGGATTTTAATGACTATGAAGTTACTGAGTCTGACGGCGGTCTGAACGTCACTACCTCCAGGATTCGCATGGAGGTCAATACCGCGACCGGTAATATAACATACTATGACGCCTTGAACGGTGAACTGATTTTAGCGGAAAAAGACCGGTCATATAATGATATAACTTTAGATAATAACGAAAAATCCTATGAAGTGTCACAGGAATTTATATCGGACGAAAATGAGGCACTTTACGGTTTTGGAAACATCAATGGCGTTATGGGTATAAAGGGACAGAGTATAAATATCGCGCAGTTAAACACTGAAAAGCGCACACCGATGTTTTATTCAAATATGGGCTACGGTATACTCTTTGACATCACCTCAAACGGCAGGCTCGACTGGCTCGATGAAAACACCGCATACCGCTACACCGGTTTTGCATCCGACAGAATGGATTATTTCTTCTTTTACGGTCCGGATGCCGACGAGGTTATATCGGGATACCGCACCGTTACCGGTCAGGCGACTATGCTTCCAAAAAGAGCATTCGGTTACATTCAGTCGCGTAATCGCTATACCTCGCAGGCGGAGCTTGAGGGAATACTTGATACCTTCAGGGAGAAGCAGATACCAATCGACGGGCTTGTGATCGATTACTTCTGGTGGAACGGAAGCTTTAACGACATCACCAACTGGGGCGGCAGCTGGACAGATCCCGAGGCGATGATGCGGTATCTTCATGACAATCACGTCGGCTGCTCAATTTCCGTTTGGCCGAGCTTTGAAAAGGACACCGAGGCATATTCTGAAATGGACTCAGCAGGAGGGATAATTCACAGCGACACTCCCTTTTTCGGCTATGTTTACGACGCTTCAAGTCCCGAGGGCAGAGATAAATACTGGCAGCTGATAAACGACAATGTGTTTTCAAAGGGACTCGATTCGATATGGCTTGATGCGTGTGAGCCTGAATTCTCAAGTTGGGCAAGCAACTCCTCCAGCGAGAATATCTATGCGGGCAATTCAAAGCCTATTGGCGCGCTATTTCCACTTCTGACCAATCAGGGAGTCTATGAGCACCAAAGAGAAATCAAAAAGAACACAAAGAGAGTCAATACTCTTTCAAGGGGTTCAACAGCAGGACTGCAAAGATACGGCGCACAAAGCTGGTCCGGCGATATTCCATCAACATGGGAATCTCTTACAGCTGAGGTTGCGGGCATTGTAAATTATTCTGCGGCAGGACTACCGTATTTCGGAACCGATATCGGAGGCTACCACGGCTTTAACAATGACAGTGAAGATGCCCGAGAAATGTATCTTAGATGGATTCAGCTGGGAACATTTATGACCATAATGCGTTCACATGGTGCCAACAATCCAAGAGAGCCTTGGCAGTTCGGTTCTGTTTACGAAGATTACATCACAGATTTTATTTATCTTCGCGAACGCCTGATTCCATATATCTATTCGCTGGCCGGCGCAGTGACGCAGGATGATTATACAATAATCCGTCCTTTGATATTTGACTTCCGCACCGACGACAATGTCAAGCATATCAGTGACCAGTATATGTTTGGCCCCGCACTTATGGTTGCACCTGTTACCGCTTGCGGTCAGCGCAGCAGAGACGTATATCTTCCGGCAGGGACCTGGACTGATTTCTGGAGCGGAAAAACTATTGAGAGCAAGGGAGAAACAGTTACGGTCGACGCTCCTTTGAGTCAGATCCCGCTGTTTGTTAAAGGAGGTTCGATCATTCCTATGGGACCTCGAAATCAGTATGTTGATGAGAATCAGGATCCGACAGAGATAAGAGTATATGCAGGCGCGGACGGAGAATTTACTCTGTATGAAGACGCAGGCGATGGCTACGACTATGAAAGCGGCGAGTTTTCAAACATTCCGTTTACATACGATGACCGCTCAAAAACCCTTACGATCGGAAAACGGACGGGCAAATTTGATGGAATGTTAAAAAAGCGCACGTTTAACATTGTCTTTGTTCAGCCTGGCTATGGCATTGGAGGCTATGTTTCATCGGATTACCAGCCGTCGGCGGTTGTGAAATATGACGGAAGCGAGGTATCGGTGACTTTTGACGCTGACTGGGAAATTCCTACGCCTCCTTTGGATCTGGACACTCTTCCCGCACCCGAATCTGCTCCGGCGGTCAAAACGTCTGATCACGCAATGGTAGGATACTGGCCTTTTTCAGAAGGCGAGGGAGCGAGAGTGTCGGACCTTTCCGGCTTATATAACAACGGCGGGCTGAATACCTCTGACTGGACATCCACAGGAAAAGAGGGAAGCGCTATAAAATTCAGCGGAGAAAGAACAGATTCCGAGGGTACATATGTTTCTGTGCCTCATAGCCTTTCGCTTGATATCAGTAATCAGATATCGTTTTCGGCGTGGATAAAAAATGACAGCGAAGGTCATGCAAACATTGTAAACAAAGGCGGAAACGGCTCCAACAATCCCGGATTTTCATTTATCCTACTGAATGGAAGCGACCTGCAGTTGGAAATACAGTCTCCGGCTGACAGCGGCAATATCACTCAAAAAACAACAGCCGTCTCAAAGACTAAGATACAGAGAGACGGAAAATGGCACCAGGTTGGATTCAGCTGGAAGAGTACAGAGTCAGGCGGTGACGGTATAGTCAGAATTTATGTAGACGGCGTTCAGACATCTGACGACGGAAATCCGTCCAACTACTTCGAGGGACCTGTTGGGCTGAATAAATATCCACTCATAATCGGTAGAAGCTGTGAAAACGAGCCGGCGTTTCCAAACTATTTTAAGGGCGTCATCGACGAGGTAAGACTGTTCAATTATTGCATTTCTTCAGAAGATATGCTCGCTCTGACAAGCGGACAGGATATTGTCTCGGAAAACGTTTCAAACGCCTCGGCAATCTCGGGAGATAGAAGCCTGGCCATAAAATGGAACGATGCTCCGTCAACGGAAAAGGTCAAAGTTACAATAGAATCTGCCGACACCGAAAGCGATAGCTACATAAAAAAGACATACGAAGTTGAAAAAGGCAAACAGTCTTTGACGGTGGACGGGCTGGAAAACTATGAGTATTATCATATAAATATAATCTCGGTCGAAGCTGACGGCAGTGAAGCCTCGGGCATAAATATTATCGCACAGGCGTCAAAATATATGGCAGAAATAGATTCTGACTACGTCGTCACACATGGAAATGGCATATATGCCTGGCTTGAAAATCTTTCCTCTGAAATAATAAGCGGAACAGTAAAAGTGACGCTCACGGAAAACGGAACGGTTAAAGAAACACTGACTGACGATGTCAGTGTTGAGGGCAATGGCAGGCTCCGCATAGTCGAGGAACTGAAAACAGATTATGCTCCCGGGCAGGAGATAATATTGGAATTTACCGCCACGGATGGCAGCATTCTTTCCGCATCGGCAAGCAAGCTGCGCACGAACGTGTATTATGAAGACTGAATACTGATCGGCTGAATTTAGCATTTGAATAATTAAGTACTTTGCTTACCGAACGGTGAAAAAATCAATATAAAGTTCAGCTTCAATCCATTAGCCTGTTGACATTCGGCGACCAATGTGCGAAAATGTATTCAGAACTTTTTTAAAAGGTGATAATAATATGAAACAATTTGCGGAGTTTTTGCTTGTGATTATGATGCTTTTAAGTTTTACGTCATGTACTGGAAACGGAGTAACGACTATGGACAAATCGGAGCTTCAAGCGGTTGTTAATTATGATGCAGATTATCAGGGAAACCCCTATCTGCCTTTGTGGGAATATATTCCGGACGGCGAGCCATATGTTTTTGAGGATCCGGACATTCCGGGGAAGTATCGGGTTTATGTGTACGGATCTCACGATATGTTAAAGAATGAGTACTGCGGAAAGGACCTTGTGGTGTGGTCAGCCCCGGTTGAGGACTTGTCGGACTGGCGAAAAGACGGTGTTATTTTTGAGTCTGTTGTGAACGGTTCGGCGGATACTTTATATGCTCCGGACGTCGCTCTGGTCGAGAAAGATGGCAGGAAAACATATTATCTCTACCCCAACAATCAGGCTTGGGGAAGGGGTTCTATGGTATGCAAGGCTGATCGACCGGACGGACCGTTTGAGGTGGTGAACTGGAAGTTCAACAGCACTACTGAGACCGAGGGACCGCTTGGCTTCGACCCTGCCGTTTTCGTAGACGATGACGGAGCTGTTTATGGATTTTGGGGGTTCTGCGATTCTTGGTGGGGCAGATTGGATTCTGATAATATGTCAACTTTGGCAGACGGCATAAGCGCAAAAAGAAACATACCGAGCTATGACCAGATGATGTCGGAAACTTACAATCCCGAGGAATTTAACATTTATCAGGACGAAAGCATCAAAAAATGGGGATTCTTTGAGGCGTCATCTATTCGTAAGGTTGGTAATAAATACGTCTTCATCTACAGCCGCAATGGTCTTGAGGACGAGCCCACCGGCAAGAATTACAGCCAGCTCGCATATGGCTATAGCGACAGCCCTGCCGGTCCCTGGAAGTGGGGCGGCATAATCGTCGACGCTTCCGGCGAAGTCATCCCGAATGGAAACGGCGGCTACGACCGCACTTTCGCGGGCGGCAATACGCATGGCAGTATCTGCGAGATCAATGGGCAGTGGTACATCTTTTACCATCGAAATCTACACGCCTTCGCGCGCCAGTCGATGGTCGAGCCTATCAGTGTCGAGTGGGATGAAAAGCCGGTTTCTGAGGGCGGCGAGGTGCGAATTTCGATGGCAGAGGTCACCTCGAACGGTTTCTTCATCAATGGTCTGAACCCATATAAACAACACTCTGCGGGCATCGTGAGCTACCTGACCGGCGGCGCGAGCATAACCCCGGCATACGAAGAAACCACCACGACCCTGCCGATTGTAAACATCAACAGCGGCGTGATAGCAGGTATCAAATACTTCAACTTCGACCTTGACGCGCCGAAGGGCAAAAAGACCCTTGAGATCGAGCTTAAGCCGCTCGGAATCACCGGCACGGTCGACGTTTATATTCGTCCGGATACTGCCGTAAATACGCCGGTTGAGCGGGATGAGAACGGAAGTATCACCTCTGTCGGTAAGGGAAGCAGAAAGCTCGGGACAATCGAGCTGACCAAAGAAATGCCTCAGGAGCTGACGACATTCAGCCTCCCTGCGGACGCAATCGACAAGCTTAGCGGGCAGTGGGGCGTGTTCTTTGTGTTCAACGCAAAGCGTTCCGGCAGCATTTGCGAGCTGTACAGTATGCAGTTTGTTGCAATGGATTGATGTAAATAAGCTCGATTTGGAGCAAAGTTTGATAATATTTAACAGCCCGCCTGTCTCTGCATATGATTTTCTATGCAAGGACAGGCGGGTGTTTGGATTTTATACTAATATTCGTCTAAAAGTATTCCAAAATGGCGGAAACAAAACCGTTGTGACCTATTTTACTTTGTTCCTTGGACTGATTGTCAGGACACTTTGTTACTCCGTGTGAGCCGATTGTAATCTGTCCTACTGTCTGCGGGAGTGTAGGGGGATGAAACTAAGGGGAAGAGGGGGAACCCTAAAACCGTAGCAAAAGTGCGGATTTCCCCCTCTTCCCCTCACGTTTCTCCCCCTACGACCCTCTTTTCCTTCACCCTTTGACCCCTATTCCGCACTTTT
>CALDFS010000100.1 GCA_937942105.1 uncultured Ruminococcus sp.
CAGCTTGACGGTATCCGGAATGATAACACCCGGAAGCTTTGCCCTTAACTCGCCGGTGCGCAGAATAGTATCGATTTCGTCCTTGAATTTGCTCCATACGGTAACATCATGACCCAGCCTTGCGCAGGTGCAGGCAAGTGCCAAGCCCCATCCTCCGGAGCCGAGTATTGCTATTTTCATGCTGCTCAGCCCTCCTTTTTCTTCTTCAATGTAAACTTATTTTCCGTGTGATTGCGAAGTCTTTCTATATTTGACCAATGCCTTGCAAAGCAGAGTGCCCCCATAGCGAAGGCAATAATGATATGCGCAGGCATAAAGGATTTGTCTTCAAGAGTAAGCATATCAATGATAAACGAAAACACCGGAAATCCCACGCAGGCCGCCATCGAGCCGACAGAAATATACTTTGTAATACCGACGAGTACAAAGAAAACGACGGCTTCGCATACGAACACAACAGGGTCTGCAAAAAGCATGCACATCGCCGCTATTAGTATTCCCTTTCCGCCCTTGAATTTATAGAATATCGGGAAAACGTGACCAAGAACTGCCGCCAAGGTTGATATCAGGCAAGCGGTCAAGGCATCATGCCCCGAGCTGTCTACAAGTCCCGAGCCGAAAAGAAGCCACTTTGTGCCGTACACAACCAGAAGGCTCTTTGCAACATCCACAACAATTGTTGCGGCGGCGCAGGTAGAGCCGAAACAACGGTAAACATTTGTAAGACCGGCGTTTTTGCTTCCGAAATCCCTTATATCCTTATGCTTGATGAGGAAAACGGTAACAAGCGCGGTATTCATACTGCCGAGAAGATAGCAAATCAGCGCCGCGGCAGCCAGCGCAGCATAGTATGTCATAAAACAACCCTATTTCTTAGTTATTTTGTATCCTTATTGTCCCTTTCCCTTGCGATGAAACGCACGGGGGTGCCCTCCAAGCCGCCAAAGGTATCTCTTATCTGGTTTTCAAGGTATCTGCGATACGAAAAGTGGAACAAATCAATTGAGTTTACAAATACCACAAAGGTCGGCGGGTTGGTCGAGGGCTGAGTCATATAGTATATTTTCAGGCGCTTGCCCTTATCGGATGGCGGCTGCACCCTTGAGGTGGCATATGCTAAAATATCGTTGAGCTTGCCTGTTGATATGCGCATACAGTTGTTCATATGAACAAGATTTATAAGCTCGAAAAGCTTGTTGATTCTCTGACCTGTTTTTGCTGATATAAACACAAACGGCACATAATCCATAAATCCAAGCTTTACTTTAAGCTCATCGGTGAATTTTTTCATTGTGTCGCCGTCCTTATCAACAACATCCCACTTGTTGACGGCTACTATACAGCCCTTTCCCTGCTCGTGGGCATAGCCGGCAACCTTAGAATCCTGCTCTGTAAAGCCGACAGATGCATCGATAACTATAACAGCAACCTGCGCTTCGTCAACCGCCATATATGAGCGCAGAACGCTGTAATGCTCGATATTCTCATAAACCTTGGACTTTTTTCTTATTCCGGCGGTATCGATAAAGGTAAATTTGCCGTATTCGTTTTCGATGCTGGTATCGGTCGAGTCGCGGGTGGTTCCCGCTATATCCGAAACGATAGCCCTTTCCTCGCCGGCGATACAGTTGATTATTGAGGATTTTCCGACGTTTGGCTTCCCAATAACCGCAACTCTTATATAATCGGAATCATCCTCCCCCTCTTCCTTGGGAAGATACTCCAAAACCCTATCCAAAAGGTCACCGGTGCCGTAGCCGTGAACGCTCGAAACCTCGACCGGATCGCCAAGACCAAGGTTATAAAACTCGTAGAATTCCGGTTCAGGCTCACCCAGCCTGTCGCACTTATTTACGCACAGAACTATGGGCTTTCCTGATTTCTGAAGCATTGAGGCAACCTCATAATCATTGGCGGTTACTCCGCTTCTGATATCGGTAACAAGTATTATGACCTCTGCCTTATCTATTGCTATTTCTGCCTGACGGCGCATCTGAACCAATATCGTATCGTTGGACATCGGCTCAATTCCGCCGGTATCTACAAGCATGAATTCATGACCCAGCCATTCGCATTTGGCATAGATACGGTCCCTTGTGACGCCGGGGGTATCCTCAACAATGGAAAGACGCTTGCCTATAAGCTTATTGAAAAGTGTGGACTTTCCAACATTCGGTCTGCCGACCACTGCAACAATCGGTAACGCCATTTCAACGTCCTCCTTACTATAACATTAATGATATTTTAAAACAGTTATACTGATAATATTCAATATTTATATTCACATGATAAATCAGCCCTGCCGTTCAACCCGGCAAAAGCGGATTATAATTAGCGTGCAGGCATAACAGCCCCGCAGTTATTTTCAAGACTAAAAAATCAGAGAAGGATTGCTCCTTCTCTGATTTTGAAGAAGACTAAGCTTCTTTCTTGATCTTGATAACCTCAACACCCTTGTAGTAGCCGCAATTGCTACAAACCTTATGAGGGGAAGTTAAAGCTCCGCAATTAGTGCACCTTGAAAGAGCTGGAGCGTCAAGTTTCCAAACGTTTGAACGCCTCTTATCTCTTCTTGCCTTGGAGACTTTTCTCTTCGGTACTGCCATTTTCAGCACCTCCTCTACCCAAATTAATCGCTTAATCTACTGCTCGTCCGGTTCGCATCCGCAGTCCCCTGCGTTTAGGTTTTTACCGCATTTAGGGCACAAGCCCTTGCAACTCTCCTTGCAGAGAATTTTGGACGGAAGCGAAAGCAGCAAATCTGAAATTGCCAACTCATTCACATCAAGAGTATCATCCGGGCACTGAACATATTCATCCTCATCATAGCTTTCTGTTCTGATAAGGATATGCTCGAAGTCCATACTATACTCACGATCAAATTCGTTAAGACATCTGTCGCACTGGTGGCGAATCGCAAACTGCGCGTTATACTGCATTGTAACAACACCCGCGCGGTTTTCAATTTTGCCCCTTAGCGATATCGGCGTTACAAATGTTCCGAAGCCTGAGTATATTCCCAATTCCTCTAAAGGAATATCCAGATATAAATCTTTCTTTTCGCCGTCCCTATCGAACAGCTGTTTCAGCCTTAGTAACACGTTCCACCTCAGAATATCACATAGTATTATACTTTAACTAAACCGAATTGTCAATATCTTTGAATGATTTTTTTGACGATTCTAAAACAATAACAGAATTTTGCGGCTTATGCCATGTATTTCTTAACACCTTCGGGAAGATTTTCGTTATCCTCGGACACAGTGAATACAACCTCTATATCCTTAGTGATATCGTTAACCTTGTCCAGAAGCTGGGCAAGCTCGTCATAGTTTCTGCCGCCGATTTTAAGTATACCGTCAACAAATACTTCCTTGATATCATAGTTGGAAGCAACGGTTCCGGCAATGAAGCCATAGAACTTATCAAAGCTGTCGATCTTGTAGCCGTCAACATCTACTAAGCGAACGCTGTAAGGAATGTCATAGGTGAGCTGCATACTCTTTTCGATGCAGACAACATTTCCGTTGGTATTTTCAGCAGCGTGCTTAATCATATCGACCAGAATCTTAGTTTTGCCAGAACCCTTTTTACCTGTTATTAACTTAATCATAACAATACTCCGTTTCCGCCCTGCGGGGCTTATTCTTCTTTATTCCAAACCCGTGCGGGCAGCGCATCAAAGCTGTCCGCCGGGTCTTTGGAGCCTATAATCAATATCCAAGCTTAGCTTCAAGCTCAGCCTTCTGGGATTCATATCCCGGCTTGCCCAAAAGGGCAAACATATTCTTTTTGTAGCTTTCAACGCCGGGCTGGTTGAATGGGTTAACGCCCAGCATATATCCCGAAATAGCGCATGCTCTTTCAAAGAAGTAAACCAGCTCGCCGAAGTTGTATTCATTAAGCCTGTCAACCTCGATAACTAAGTTTGGAACTCCGCCCTCGGTATGAGCAAGGATGGTTCCCTCCATAGCCTTGCGGTTTACTACGGACATATTCTGATTGGTAAGGAAGTTCAGCCCGTCTAAGTTTTCCTTGTCATCCTCTAAGAACATATCCTGCTTGGGATTCTTGATATCAACAACGGTTTCAAACATTACCCTTGAACCGTCCTGAATAAACTGACCCATGGAGTGAAGGTCGGTTGAGAATATGGCGCTTGCCGGGAAGATTCCCTTATGATCCTTGCCCTCGCTTTCACCGTAGAGCTGCTTGAACCATTCGTTCATCATGGTAAATGCAGGCTCATAGGAAACCAGCATTTCAACCGACTTGCCCTTTCTATAAAGTATGTTGCGCATTGCTGCATACTTATAGCAGTCATTCATATCGTCATTTGAATAAGTCTCTCTTGCAGCCTGAGCGCCTTCCATTATTTTATCGATATCGCATCCGGCTACTGCTATTGGCAGAAGACCTACAGCAGTGAGAACGGAATATCTTCCGCCTACATCATCAGCGATTACGAAGGTTTCATAGCCCTCGGCATCTGAAAGCTCTTTAAGCGTTCCCCTTGCCTTGTCGGTTGTGGCAAATATTCTTGTTTTTGCTTCTTCCTTGCCATACTTATCCTCAACAAGCTTTTTGAAGATTCTGAATGCAAGTGCAGGCTCGGTGGTTGTTCCCGACTTGGATATTACGTTTACGCAGATATCCTTGCCCTCACATATCGAAAGAATTTCATTGAGATATGTTGAGCTGATGTTGTTTCCTACGAAGTAGATATCGGGAGTATCCTTTTTAAGATTATTGTAATACGGGCTGCGCAAAAGCTCGATAGCTGCCCTTGCGCCGAGGTAGGAACCGCCTATACCGATAACGATAAGTATATCGGCTTTTTCCTTGATTCTTTCGGCGGCAGCTTTTATTCTTGCGAACTCCTCCTTATCGTAATCAACGGGAAGATCTACCCAGCCCAGAAAATCGTTTCCCAAACCAGATTTTGTGACCAACGTATTATGCGCTGCGGATACCTGAGCCTTTACGGCTTCAAGCTCATGCGGGGCAACAAATTTGTCGGCATATTTGGTTACTAATTTTACAGACATAAGATGTCAAGTCCTCTCTTTTAGAATTATCTATATTGTAGCACAATTCAGGGCGATTTGCAAGGAAATTTATGAAAAATATTAGTTTGATATGCGAATTTTTTGTGAACTTCCAAAAGAACGCTTATATTATACATTCTGCACTTTGCTAAGTCAAGACCGAAGTGTCGAAATATCGGCATTATTCCATGAAAATACTTTTTAATA
This sequence comes from uncultured Ruminococcus sp., assembly GCA_937942105.1. GTDB lineage: Bacteria > Bacillota > Clostridia > Oscillospirales > Ruminococcaceae > Faeciplasma. The sequence goes on from CALDFS010000100.1 coordinate 5,256, forward strand.
CCTTTGCAAAAGCATAAAACACATTCATTTTCTTCACTCCGCTTTTTGCAACTATATCCACTGCATACAGTTCGGTATCGTCGAGCGTATAAACTACCCTGCCAACCTTCTGCCCCACTTCTATCGGAGCCTCTATATTCTCATCATACTCGGTTTCTATCTCGATGTCCTTATCTCTGCCGGTTCTGATTACAAAGCTGCCAAGATTTCGGACTTCGGTTTCAACTGTTTGAGATGCCCCGCCGCTTACAGCAGCAGGCTCCAAGAAAATATCATTTCTTTTCGGAACGTATATTGAATACGCCGAAAAGCCGATAGTCATTTTTTCCTTTGCCGTTTTGAACCGCTCCAATTCATCCGGCTCACCGAGTATTACGCATATCATAGTCAGATTATCCCGCTTTGCAGAAGCTATAAGGCAGTTCCCGCAGTCACGATGGTAATATGCCTTCATTCCGGTGATTCCCGGGAACGAACGGACAAGCCTGTTCTGCGAGACAAGCTCCGCCTTTCCTCCGCGGACAGTCGTCATCCAAGTGGTAAAGTCCGGGGTGAGCCAATCATATTTTGACAGCGCGGATGCCAGCACCGCTATATCGCAGGCAGAGGTTCGGCTGTCATCGGAAATACCTGTTGAATCTGCATAATACGTCTCAGACATTCCCAGCTCGTCGGCCCGACTGTTCATCATATTTGCAAAGGCTTCCTCGGTGCCGCCGACAGCTTCTGCAAGAGCAACGCAGGCGTCGTTGGCATTGCCGACGGTTATTGCAGTTACAAGCTCTGACAACGGAATCTTCTCGCCGACATCCAGCCATATCTGCGAGCCCTGCATGGAGTTAGCGTGCTTTGAGGCT
>CALDFS010000101.1 GCA_937942105.1 uncultured Ruminococcus sp.
TGCCGTTCCTCGGTGGTAGGTTTGTTCGCCCAGTCATTGGATTGCGGTTCTTCTAATACTTTGAGCACCGTACTTCCGCTCCTCGAAGACATACCGAGCGATTGACTTCACTTTTGTCCTTTCCTAATTTTTAGCGAGGGGGTACCACAATGCTATTTAGTCGATTTTTAGAAGAATAATAGTATTATCCTTACAATACAGCTGCAAAAGCCAATAAACAAAAGTCGGGAGTTTACGTCCAATAATGTCAAGCAAAAAAGAAATATGTGCAGAAAGCTTTCGCATATTACAAAATAAACTTCAACGACGGAGTAAACGCGGCAGACGGCAAAACAAACAGACAAAGATTGCGAAGTTAGAGCCGTCTGCTTGACAGATTCCAACGTTTGGAGTATACTATATCATAGAAGAATATTCTATTTTTTAAACTAAGGCGAAAAAGTTGGGCAGACTTATCCTTGGGTTGCTTTGCTGCCTGATTTTTTCGCATACCTGCACATCCTCCCAAAGAAAGGAACTTAAAAACATGGGACTTCTTGATAAAATTTTCGGCACCTACAGTGAAAGAGAGCTTAAGCGCATTGAGCCAATAAAAAATCAGGTTCTTGCACTTGAAGACAAATATAAGCAATACACCGACTCGCAGCTGCGCGCAGAGACCGACCGCTTCAAAGCCGAGCTTGCTTCCGGCAAGACGCTTGACGATATCATGCCCGAGGCACTCGCCGTCTGCCGCGAGGCGGGAGACAGGGTTTTAGGCAAGCGCGCCTTCCCTGTTCAGATTATCGGAGCGATAGTGTTGCATCAGGGCAGAATCGCCGAAATGAAGACCGGTGAAGGCAAAACCCTGACTGCGTGCTTAGCTTCATACCTCAACGCCCTTTCAGGCAAGGGAGTACACGTTGTAACCGTAAACGACTATCTTGCAAAATTCCAGTCGGAGGAAATGGGCAGGGTATATCAGTTTTTGGGACTTACCATTGGCGTAATACTTCACTCTAAAACCAACGCCGAGCGCCGCGAAGCCTATAACTGCGACATCACCTACGGCACGAATAATGAGTTCGGCTTCGACTACCTGCGTGACAACAGGGTTGTTTACAAGAGGGACAAGGTTCAGCGCGGTCACGCCTTTGCGATAGTGGACGAGGTGGACTCTATTCTTATCGACGAGGCAAGAACCCCGCTTATCATATCGGGCAAGGGCGATGATTCCTCTGATTTGTATCAGAAGGCGGATAGGTTTGCAAAGTCCCTTAAGAAGGACGTTGTTGTTGAGCTGGAGACTAAGCAGGATACAGATTCGGTTTACGACGGCGACTATATCGTTGACGAGAAGGCGAAAACCGCCACGCTTACAAAGGCAGGCGTTGCAAAGGCGGAAGCGCATTTCGGGGTCGAAAACCTTATGGACACCGAAAACGTTACGCTTTTGCACCATATAAATCAGGCAATCAAGGCCAACGGCGTCATGAAGAAGGATATTGACTACGTTGTTAAGGATGGCGAGGTCATTATAGTTGACGAGTTCACCGGTCGACTTATGTATGGCAGACGGTATAATGACGGTCTTCATCAGGCGATAGAAGCCAAGGAGGGAGTAAAGGTTGCGAACGAATCAAAGACGATTGCGACCATCACCTTCCAGAACTATTTCAGGCTTTACGAAAAGCTCTCCGGCATGACCGGTACCGCCGCCACCGAGGAAAACGAATTCAGGGAGATATACAAGCTGGATGTTGTTGTTATCCCAACAAACAAGCCGATGATAAGGGTTGACCACCCGGACGTTGTTTATAAAACCGAAAAGGGCAAGTATGAGGCAGTCATCAACGAGATTGTCAGATGCCACGAAAAGGGTCAGCCGGTGCTGGTGGGTACTATCTCGATAGAAAAGTCGGAACTGCTTTCGTCTTTACTCCGCCGCCGCAGAATCGAGCATCAGGTGCTGAACGCCAAGTATCACGAAAAGGAAGCTCAGATA
>CALDFS010000102.1 GCA_937942105.1 uncultured Ruminococcus sp.
ATAACTCTGCGGTTACCAGTGCGAAGTGCTTGTAGCCCAAAGCGAAATACTCCGCAGCCTGTGCCATGTCCTTCCACAGCGGGTCGGTGTAGTCAACCCACTCGTCAACAGGCTGATACATTCCCTTTATGCATCCCATCGGGAAGGTAGCAGTGTTCGAGGTTCCGGCAGGTCCGAAATCAGGGCTGGTGCCGGCAAGAACAAGGTTTGCAAGGTCGTTGTTTCTGTCCTCGTATGTAGTTTCGATGAACTCCATTTTGCTGTTGTACTTCTGCTGGAAGGTGAAGTAACCGGTGTTTATGATCTCATCCTCGGAATAGTTCTGGAAGGGGTCATACCATGCGAAAAACTTGACCACCGAATTGGCGCCCGCCGCAGCTTCGGCGTCGGGAAGCATGATTCCGGCGGCAGCGAGTATCGCTTCGGCATCCTCGGTGGAAAGGGTCAGCTGAATAGGCTTTCTCTTCTCCTTGCCGCATCCGACCAAAGCAAATACCATTAATGCAGCTAAAAGTATAGCTATAATTCGTTTTGCCATGAAAAATATCTCCTCATATAATATTCTCGAAAAAAGCGCGAAAGCGAAACCGTCTTCGCACTTGTTTCCAAAACCGGTTCCCTCCTGAAGCATAAAATCTGTGCAAGCCGAACAGCGAAGGGTGGCTATCCGGCTTTACAATTTTTAGATATACCGCCAGCCAAGGCATGGCTAAGGGTACTATATTAATATAAATAATCAATACGTCCCTCAGCCGGTCAAAATCCACAACTCATGTCAAGACTTTATGCCGCGGCTGCCGTATAATAAGTGTATCAAAGGATTAATCGGCGGTAACCTCGCCGGTTTCCTGATATTCGCTGATAAGGGCATTCAGCTCCTCAAGATAATACTCAAAGGATTCGCGGTTGGATTCCTTTAACTGTGCCCAAGTCTGGGAAGCGCCGCTTCTGCGGATGTTCCAGTCGAAGGTGTTGTAAATATCCTGCATTTTCTGAGGAAGGTTGCCGGTGTAGAACATAATAGGCTCGGCGGCAACTATAGCATTGCAGGTTCTGTTCATTTCAAGCATCTCTTCAGTCCACTTGTAGGTTTCCTTAAGCTGCTTTTCGTCGATATTAACAACTGTAGGGTCAAGGATCTTAAAACGCTCGCAGGCTGCCAGAAGCGCAACGCCGTCTGGGTTCTCTGCGCCCTGAATCAGCATATAGCCCTTGGGCATTGCATTCAGGTAATACTTACCGTCGCCATTCTGGTATCTGGGAAGCGGGCAGAACATGAACTCGCCGGCCTCGATATCGCCCCAGATGTTGTTCATATCTTCAACAGGAAGCCTGAAGCCGTCATCTCTGTCGCAGGGATAGAACAGGCACTTGCCTTCCTTTATGCCGGAGCCGTAAACAGCTTCGTTTCTGTTTGCCCACCAATCGTTGCCCTCGTGGTAGCAGCAATCGTTCTTAACCAAATCATAAATCATATTCTCAGCGACCTCGATAATCGGGTCGTCAAGGTTAGAGTAGAATTTGCCGCTTTCGTCCTTGGCGATAAGGGTGATACCTGTGGATTCTTCAACAAGACTGTTTACAACGTACCAGCCGTCTAAAGCATATCTGTTATCGTCTGCATCCGAGAAGTCCATGCACATTTCATAGTATACATCCCACGTCCACTCGTCGTTGGCGT
>CALDFS010000103.1 GCA_937942105.1 uncultured Ruminococcus sp.
TCCTTTACAGGGTCAAGGCTTTCAAGGGCGTACAGTGGGATATCGTTTTCGCGCATGAGCTTCTCAAAATCCTTGTCAGGAGCAAACACGCGCTCGCACCAAAAATTCTCACGCGCGTTCTTAAGACCGTAAAGAATCTTCATTCCAAGATGGCTCATTCCGACCTCGTATGTATCCGGGAAGCAGAAGGCAAAGCGAACGTCTACCTTTGATTTATCCTTAACAACGCTTCCGACCTCGCCGCCGATATATCTTGAAGGCTTCATGGAGCGAAGCGCAAGCTTTTCAATTTTATCCTTTAAATCCATTTTAATACCTCGTTTTTCGTCCTTTATATTAAAATTCCTATCATCCTTCCAGCAAATCAGAAAGGATAATAAATGCAAGAGTAATTATTGATGAAAGCGAAATCTCGTCCCTTGAAGCAAAAATACCGAATATGACAAGTCCGGCTATTATGCAAATTGAAGCCATCGAAAGTGCCGCTCTGAGTCGGTGATTATCAGGCAAGAGAAGCGATAGCAGCTGTCCCCCATCGAAATAGGAAACCGGCATAAGATTCAGAATGAACAGACACAAATTCACTGCGCAGAAAAGCACACTTCCAGCACGATAAAACACGGCTGCCAGCAGAATATTTGCCGCACATCCAGAACAGTAAATTATAATCTGTCTGCACCTGTCAAGCTCTGAAATCCCAATGCCACATATTTTTATTCCGCCGCCGTAGAGCCTTATTTCAGAAACATCCACGGAAAAAATCCTCATACAGGCAAGATGGGCAAGTTCATGAATAATGCAGAAGGCAAGGCAATGAAGAGTCAGCATATCGCCGCCGGCAGTGTTCGCGGCGATAAGAAACAAAAATCCGAACGTTACGCTCAGCTTTGTACCGAAAATATCAATAGTCAACATACCAAATTATATTTTCGGCATTGCGGCAATATTACAAGCCTTTGGTTCAGCCCCGGTCAGTCTTAGCTACTGAAAGCTCTATCCACGATGGCTTAAAACCGCACCTTAAAGCATTTTTCACAGAACGGATATTCGACCACGCCGCACAGTAAAAAGGAATCTTTCCCACGGCAAGGATATCCTTGGCGAGCCGGGACGTCAGCGCGCTCGCAACTCCTAAACGGCGGTATTCCGGCAGGACGTCTACGCCTATCTGATACATATTGTCGCAATCAGCAGAGCAGGCTGCCATGCCGATTAGTACACCGTTATCGTATGCGCCAACGCCCATAACGTCAAGCTGAGGGCGCTTATCGCACAGGGCATTGCTCCACTGAGGTAGGTAAAGCTCCTTGAAATCATCGTGAACAAGCCGCCTTATTTCGTATGCGCACTTGATATCCGGGACATTCTTCGGTTCGGGGAGAAAATACTCGCCCATATATTTTGCACTATATCCAAGCGGACGGACAGCATCGTTAAGCTCGAAAACCGCAGGAGTCTCAAAGCAGCGATACCATTCTCTGCATCCGACATAATCACGAATCGTATCAATAAGCTCGCTGTTCGCCGAGGCAACAACATTATTTCCATATGAAACAAAATTGCAGGCAAACGGTTGACTGTAATACTTTCTTGCACGCAAATCAGCTTTGGAGGCTGTAACCTTATTCTCGTTCGAGAAAAAATCCTCTTCCCGGCAGTTCATTTCTATAGCCGACTGCCTGATTGCAGCGGCAAGCATATCTTTGTATGTCATTAATCCCTCCAAATATATGTAGAGCTATATTTCTTTACAGAGCTTTTTGGCACCGGAAGCCATCCTTAAAAGCATCATAGTGCAGATAATCATAAGCACAGGGAAAATTACTGCACAGGTAAGACCTGCTTTAAGGTTATCCGAGCAAGCTCCCGAAACCATACCCACAATAGTCGGACCGCTTGAACATCCCATATCGCCCGCAAGAGCCAAAAGAGCAAACATCGCAGTGCCGCCCTTGGGGAGCTTTGATGAAGCTATGCTGAACACTCCGGGCCACATTATTCCGACAGAAAGCCCGCACAGCGCGCATCCTATCAGCGAAAGGACCGGAATCGGAGACAGAACCGTAATCAAATAAGCAGCTATGCACAGCCCGGAACTGAACATAATAAATGACATAAGATTGATTTTTTCCGAGAACTTAGCGTAAAACACTCTTGCCAGACCCATAAGTATTGAGAAAAAGCAGGGACCTGCAAGGTCGCCTACGGTTTTTGAGACCTTCAGTCCGCTTTCAGCGAACGCAGAAGCCCACTGGCTCATTGAAAGCTCACTTGCTCCGGCACAGAGCATCATCACTGCAAACACCCAGAACAGCTTGGTTTTGCATAGCTCTTTAATCCTCATTCCCTCGCCGTCTTCGGTTAATGAGGCAATCGGAACGCGTGTAAAGCAAATAGCATTTACGCAAGGTATCAATGCCCACAGGCAGGCTAAAACCCGCCAATTCTCCTTTCCGAATGCTGCAAAGAATCCGGTAGATAATAGTATAACTCCAACTGAGCCCCAGCAGTAGAAGGAGTGCAAAAGGCTCATGGCAGATGCCTTATCATCGCTTGGGCAGGCTTCGACTATCGGGCTTATAAGTACCTCGATAAGTCCGCCGCCTATAGCGTAAAATATTACCGAAATGAGCAATCCGGCATAGGCACTCGGCAAAACCTTCGGCAGAAACGCCATTCCCAAAAGTCCCAAAGCGGAAAAGACGTGTGCGGAAACTATAGATATCCTGTATCCAATCTTATCAACAAACTTTGAGCTGAGCAAGTCAATAATCAGCTGAGTGGAAAAATTCAGAGTTGTTATCAGGGTTATCTGTGAAAAGGATATACCGAATTCCTCGTGAAACGTAACAAAAAGCAAAGGTGCGAAGATGTTTACTATCGCCTGAGTTATGTAGCCGATATATGAGCAGTATATAGTTCCTTTATAACTTTTCATAAAGCGCTAAGCTCCTCTTCAAAGATTAGCTTCAAATCTGGCTATGTTATTCCTCTTGCCGCAAACAACAACGGTATCGCCTGTTACAACAGGTGTATCAGGTCCGATATCGGTGGTAACAACATCATCATGCTTTATTGCTATAAGGTTAAGACCGTATTTGTTTCTGAATCCGAACTTGAATACCGTCATATCCTCAGGTATTTCGGGAAGCTCTATTTCGGTTATATCAACCTCTCCGCTTACGGTTATATACTCCATAATCTTGGAAGAGGTCAGCTTTTTGGAGAGAATCAATGCTCTGTCCCTTTCGGGATAAACAACCTCCGCGCCGAGCTTTTCAAGTACAGCTCCGTGTTCAAGGCTTGAAGCCTTTGCTATTACCTTCTTTACTCCAAGCTCTATTACTGTCAAAGTGGTCAGAATGCTTGTATCTATTGCCTCACCGATGCAGATTATTACGGTGTCGCAGTTGTTGATTCCGCAGTCCATAAGTATCTCTCTGCTCAGACCGGCAACCGTAAAAGCATTGTCTGTAAAGGCAAGAGCAGCCTTTGTTCTGTCAGGGTCGCTGTCTAATACAACTATTTCCACGCCGTTTTCCGAAAGACTCTGAGCAAGTGCAAACCCAAAACGTCCCAATCCGATTATTCCGTATGTTGTATTGTTATTTCTATTTGTTTTTCTCATATGATGATATTCCCCTTTCTCATCCGATCGATATATTCTCCTCAGCCCTGCTGACGGTTGGCGGCGGACTTATTGCAAGAAGCGTTACCGCAGTAAGCGGACCGATTCTTCCTATAAACATCGTCAGTATTAAAACAAGCTTTCCGGCTGCGGAGATTCCGGCAGTTATTCCGGTAGAAAGTCCGACAGTTCCGAATGCCGAAACAGCCTCAAACAATAGCGGCAGAAACTCAATATCCGGCTCTGTAAGGCAGAGCAGGTAGGTTGAAACAAGGCAGATGATAATTGACGTTACAAATATCAAAAATGCCTTAAACACAGTCTCCTGCTTGAACTTGCGCTTGAACGCTCCCATATCCTTATTTGTCATGATGGATATGACCGAGCTGACAAGCACAAAGAATGTAGTGGTTTTAACGCCGCCGCCGGTCGATCCTGGTGAAGCTCCTATAAACATCAGTATAATAACAATGAATATGCCCGCGCTCGAAAGTCCCGCCATGGAATAGGTCGAAAAGCCTGCTGTTCTTGTTGAAACGCTCGTAAAGAAAGCCCCGAGCCATGTTATTTCCTCGGAAATTTTCAACAGCAGAGTTCCCACAGCTATCAGCACTGCCGAGGTTGTAAGTGCAACCTTTGTGTTGAGCGTGAATTTTTTAAAGGATTTTTTCGAAATTATCTCTTTGATCGCAAAGAAGCCTATTCCGCCCAGAATTATCAGAAGCGCGGTTATAATGTTCATGAGCGGATCGTGAGTGTAAGGCGAAAGACCCTTACCGCCGCCGATAATATCGAATCCGGCGTTGTTGAACGAGGCAATGGAATGAAAAATACTCATCCACACCGCTCGCCAGAAGCTATAGTCCTTAATAAACACAAAAAAGCTTGCAGCAGCGCCGACCGATTCTATACATACAGTTGTCAGCAAGACCCATCTTACAAGACCCGTAATGCCGTCAAAAGAGCTGTAATTAAGCGCTTCCTTAACTAAGTATCTGTCCCGCATATTGACCTTTCTGCCCGAAAGAGCCATAATGCCTATGCCGAGCGAAGCTATTCCCAGGCCGCCTATCTGAATAAGAACCGCTATTATTGCCTGCCCCAAAAAATTAAAGGTATCGGCTGTATCAAAGGCAACAAGTCCTGTAACGCAGACGGCACTGGTAGATGTAAACAGCGACTCAAGATAGCTTACCTTGACGCCCTCGTTATGTGTAATCGGCAGATACAAAAGTATCGAGCCAAGAACTATAAGCCCCGCAAAGCCCATTGCGATGAACTGCCCTGCGGACATAAATTTGTGGGTTCGTTTGGATCTTCCTCTGTATTTAACCCCTTTTACCGCAATAAAAGCCAGCGCACCTATAATTGCCGCTGCCAAAATCACATAGAACGGTGCAGGAACAGAGCCGTTTTGCAAAGATGATGACAGCAGCATATTACCTTTTATCTCCATATTTCTTAAAATGCGTCTTTATAGCCTCAAAGGAAGCATCGCTTATGTCGTGCTCCATCTTGCAGGCGTCCTCCGCGGCGGTTTCAGGGTCTACTCCGAGCCTTGTCAAAAGCTCGGTTAAAACAGTATGCCGCTCGTAGATTTTTTCCGCGATTTCTCTTCCGGCGTCAGTAAGCTCCAAAAGACCGTCCTTATCCATTGTGATGTAAAGACCGCTTTTCAAAAGACCTACCGCTCTGCTAACGCTGGGCTTTGAGAACCCCATATATTCGGCGACATCCAAAGAGCGGACAGCGCCTAATTTGTGCGAAAGTATATATATTGTTTCAAGATACATTTCACCTGATTCAGCCAAATGCATTAATCTTACCTCCGTTACAGTCAAAAAGTTATACGTATATATAGTATAATAGCATTTTTTTATTACAATTGCAAGCAAATTTATACTTTTTTCAGAGATTCGCCGATAAACTAATACTACAGCGTATTATTATGTGCCTTTGACGAAAAATGCGCTTTGAATTATGCACAAAATTCAGTTAGCGTGTGCTAATCGATTTGTTTATGCCTACAAATTTACTATGCGTCAGCAAAAAACAGTTGACAAACAAAAAAGGTTGGTGTATTATATTAACGGTTAGCAAGAGCTAACTATATATTTTGTCTTGATGTTAGCGTATGCTAACCTTTTTTGAGGAGGGATAAATATGATGCCGCTTGCGCTCGCAGCTGCAGGAGAAGAAAACACCATAAAGAAAATCGGCGGTTCCCCTGAGGTAAAAAAGCACCTTGAGGATATCGGCTTTGTCGTCGGAGGAACAGTCAAGGTTATCTCCACACTCGGCGGCAACGTTATTGTAAACGTAAAGGAATCAAGAATAGCAATCAACTCGGATATGGCAAGGAAAATTATGGTTTGACGGTAACGTATATCGCTGAAGAATATTTGATTATTCATTTATCCGGCAAAATCATGATGTGATGGTTTACGCCGTATCTCAGATTCCGAATAGGGGTTTACAAAATCATACTTGAAGGCAATTTCACTTAATATAGATTGGGAGGAAAAAACATGACTTTAAAAGAAGCAAAAATCGGAAGCCGCGTTAAGGTTATCAAGCTTCGCGGCGAGGGTGCTGTAAAGCGCAGAATAATGGACATGGGAATAACCAAGGGCGTTGAAATTGCAGTAAGAAAGGTTGCTCCTTTGGGCGACCCGCTGGAAATAACCGTCCGCGGTTACGAGCTTTCATTGCGCAAGGCCGACGCTGAGATGATAGACGTCGAGCTTTGCTGATATTGTTATTTATTATGCAGATAAGTTAGCGGCAGCTAACAAGAAAGGAGAAAATCATATGGCTGAGCAAACAATAAGGATTGCCCTTGCCGGCAACCCCAACTGCGGTAAGACGACGCTGTTCAACGCACTTACAGGCTCCAATCAGTTTGTCGGAAACTGGCCCGGAGTTACAGTCGAAAAGAAGGAGGGCAAGCTTAAAAAGCACCCGGGTGTTGTTGTTACCGACCTTCCGGGAATCTATTCCCTCTCCCCTTACACGCTGGAGGAAGTCGTAGCAAGAAACTATCTGAGCAACGAACGCCCCGATGTCATCCTTAACATCATCGACGGAACGAACCTTGAAAGAAACCTTTATCTCACCACTCAGCTGACCGAGCTTGGAATACCGGTTGTAATCGCCGTAAACATGATGGATATTGTTGAAAAGAACGGTGATAAGATCAACACTGAAGAGCTTTCCCGCCAGCTCGGATGCAGGGTAATGAAAATATCCGCTCTTAAGGGCACCGGCATTATGGAAGCTGCAGAGGCGGCGATTTCTGCGGCTAAGGCTGATAAGACGATTCCCATGCATACATTCAACGGAACGGTTGAGCACGCTTTGGCTCACATTGAAGAGGCGGCTATACACGACCTTCCAGAAGAGCAGCAGAGATGGTATGCAATTAAAATATTCGAGCGCGACGACAAGGTTTTGCAGGCGCTGAATCTTGACAAGGGCATACTTGCACATATCGAAAAGGACATTGCCGAAGCCGAAAAAGAGCTTGATGACGATTCTGAAAGCATTATAACAAATGAAAGATACGTTTACATAGCTGACGTTATAAAGGCATGCTACAAAAAGAAATCCAAGGATTCTCTTTCCACCTCGGATAAGATAGACAAAATCGTCACAAACCGCTGGCTGGGTCTTCCAATCTTCGCACTTATAATGTTCTGCGTTTACTATATTTCTATGGTAACTGTGGGTGCAGCGGCTACAGACTGGGCAAACGATGGTTTATTCGGTGACGGATATCACCTGTTTGGCATAGGCTCAGCCGATTACGAGGAAGCCGCTGAAAATTACGGCGACTCTGATGCTATAATATCCGCGTTCGTAGATGCATACGGCACCGAGGAAATAGCCGCAGCTATCGATTTGGAGTCTGAGGATTACAGCGATGAAGCAGCTTCTGCCGCTCTTGCAAATCTTGTCTCCCTCACACCGGATGATGCAAGCGTTACTTACGAGCTTGAAGATGAAGAAACACTTGCGGTTGAAGAAGTCTCCGGCACTACAAAGGCTGACCTTGAGGATGCAGTTTCGCAGTATCTCAGCACAGAATACAAGGAAGCATACGGCGCTCCCGACACGTCAGCCTACGGAGTATGGGTGCCCGGTATACCTGTTCTTATCGGAAACGGTCTTGAAGCTATAGGCGCTGCCGATTGGCTTCAGGGATTGATTCTTGACGGAATTGTTGCCGGCGTCGGCGCGGTTCTGGGCTTCGTTCCTCAGATGCTGGTTCTGTTTTTACTGCTTGCCTTCCTTGAAGCCTGCGGCTACATGGCAAGAATCGCGTTTGTTTTGGACAGAGTATTCCGTAAGTTCGGTCTTTCCGGCAAATCCTTTATTCCTATGCTCATTGGCACAGGCTGCGGAATCCCCGGAATAATGGCTTCAAGAACAATAGAAAACGAGCGCGACAGGCGCATGACCATAATGACTACCACCTTTATCCCCTGCGGCGCTAAGGTTCCCTTTATCTCGATGGTTGCAGGAGCAATCTTCGGCGGCTCGGCATGGGTTGCAACAAGCGCATATTTCATAGGCATGGCGGCAATAATAGTATCCGGAATCATGCTTAAAAAGACAAAGATGTTCGCCGGCGAGCCTGCACCGTTTGTTATGGAGCTTCCCGCTTACCATCTTCCTACGGTTTCAAACGTTCTGCGTTCAATGTGGGAGCGCGGATGGTCGTTCATCAAGAAGGCTGGAACAATAATACTGCTTTCAACAATATTCATCTGGTTCACAACCTACTTCGGCTTCACCTCAGAAGGCTTCAGAATGCTTGCTGAAGACGAGCTGGATAAATCCATCCTTGCAGCAATCGGAAGCGCAATCGCTTGGATATTCGCGCCCTTGGGCTGGGGAAGCTGGCAGGCAGCGGTTGCATCCATCACCGGGCTTGTTGCAAAGGAAAACATCGTTGGAACAATGGGAATCCTTTACGGCGCCGAAGGAAATGTATATCAGGTTCTCGGCGAAACCTTTACACGTGTAAGCGGATATTCCTTCTTAGTATTCAACTTGCTCTGTGCCCCCTGCTTCGCAGCAATCGGCGCTATCCGCCGCGAGATGAACAACGCAAAGTGGACCTGGTTTGCAATCGGATATCAGTGCCTGTTCGCTTATGTAATTGCTCTTATGATAAACCAGTTCGGCGGACTGTTCACCGGAAATCTGAATATTATAGGACTTATCTGCTCTGTAGTTATTCTTGCCGGAATGATATACATGCTCTTCAAGCCCTATAAGGAAGCAACCAAATTAACCATAAAAAATTAAAGGAGTTTCGCTATGGAATGGATTTCAACGGCTGTTGTCAGCCTGATACTTATTGTAATTGCAGCACTTATTATCCGCCAGCTTATTAAAGATAAGAAAAACGGAAAACATTCCTGTGGCGGAAACTGTGGCTGCTGCCCTATGAGCGGTTCCTGCCATCAGAATAATCAACGCTAATAACCTCCTTTTTAAAAATCAGTAACCGCGCCCGTCTTGGAAATATCCTTGACGGGCGCGGTTATTATACTATGTTTTATTTTATTTACTTGGCTGTCTTTTTCTTCTTAGCTGCCAATACCGCAATCACTATAGCCAATACCGCAGCAGCTGCAATTATAATAATTACAGGCATAGGATTGGATGCGTTTCCTAAGCGCTCCGAGCCTAAAATCATGCAGTCCAAGTAAAGGGTATCCTCAAGCTCACCTGTTGATTTCAGTTCAACTGTGTTTGCTCCCTTCTTTAATGACACTTCCTCGGTGCAGAGCGCCCATTCACTTGTTGAACCGGTTTTAGTAAGCTTCAGATTTGATACCTTTCTTCCGTTGACATACAAGGCAAGCTTTGATACATCAGCGTTTGCCAGAGAATATCTTACGCTGAGGTTATATTTTCCGGATTCAAGAGTGTTTATAGTATCTCTTGCGGCGGCTTTATTCGCTTTGCCGAAAATCAGATATCCCTGACCCTTGAATTTATCTACGCCGGTTCTGCATCCGTTCGGAACATTTTGCTCAACGTTTTTCTGCTCGCTCAATTCGAATTCATACTGTCTGTCGCCGTAATATATGCCCGGTCTTTCCGGTGGTGTATATGAAGCGGTGTTATAGTCTGTGGACTTTCCTGTTTCATTTCCCTTGACCTTTATGCACAGGTCGATAGGACCGTTATGAGAAACAGTTACGGTAAAGCTTCCGTTTGAGTATGACGAGCTTATCTTTGGAGCCATGCCCTCGATGGTTCTGTCTTCATAGGTAAACGTTGGCTCCTCGGAGCAGCCGTTTATTGTTATAACATCATCGCTCAGCATTATTAAGCTGTCATTGTCGAAGTTGTTTAAATAAATATCTATGCTGTCGGAATACTCGTTTATAATTCCTGTTGTGTACTTGCTAAGAGTCAGATCCATATCCTTGGCAGTGTTATACTGCAAGGCAAGGCTTCCCTGCGCATCCTTGCGGTTTTTAAGAGGATTGTATACCACCCACGTGTTCTTATTTCTTCCGGCATAGATGGTTCCGCTCGATTCCTCAGGGAACATCTCATTAAGCTCTTCAACCTTGTCCTCAACTGTCGGCCATCTGTCCTTGATTTCCGACTGATTGATAATAAGCTCGAAGGATTTTGAGATATCATCAGTAAAGCTGTAAACCGTCGGTATAGTGGGATATCTTCCGGTCTTTTTGTAGAAGTTTTTATTATCCTGCAAAACGCCGTCTCCGTCCATCTGGTAAAGACCTGTGAACAGCGAGGGATATGTGCAGTACTTATCAAAATCGCTTCCTGAATCTATATCCTGAACTATAGCTACCTTTGTGTTCTTTATTACCTCTTCACGCGTAGGAATGCGGATTGTTCCGTCGATAACCTTTCTGAACATATCGGTTGCAACATTCTTGAACTGAACGTAGGACTGCCATTTTCTTATGGTGTAGCCGTCTTCATCAGTCTCGGCTCTGTCCTCAAAGAAGCAATCCTCAGGGATAAGCTCTGGACCGTCAATAACCGTAAGCCCTGATTTTACAAGCTTTTCAAGCTGAGTTGAAAGACCTGTTGACATGGAATAAGGCAGACCGTTCGAGGTCCAGCCGGTTTCATCATAGCGAATGCCGTACTGACCGGAATATCCCGAGAGCCATGCGCCTAAGATATAGCTTTCCTGATCATGCATATAGCCGACCTGAGTATACTTTTCACATAAAATGAAGTTTTCGGTATAGGTTCTTGCCGCCTCTTCAAATTCTGGAACGGTTTTAAGCATAGCCATAGGATTTATCGACTGTCCCCATTGGTTGCCGCACCAGCTGTCTACAAGATAGCCGCCGTAGTCGTGGGTCAGCTTTAACAGATTTGCAAAGTGACGGTATCTGTCCGGGCAGGTTATCGGGAAATCCTCCTGCTCGAAGCCCCAGAACTGTTCACAATAGTTGAAGCCCAAAAAGTTGGGATAGTCGCGGAAGAATTCTTCAAACAATGTACCGTCGCAGGATTCATACGGGTAATCGGGAAAATGGCACTGTCCGCCGCTGGCGGGCTGAATCATCGTCCAGACCTGACGCTCAGCGCAGGTGCGAAGCCATGATTTAGCAAGCTCGTATCCGTCATTTACAACGCCCCATGTGTGGGTATCGTGATCGTAGCTTATCGACATGGATATGTTGAATACAACATACGGCAAAACATCCTCCGGGATAAGGTCGATTATCTTATCCGGGTCGGCGTTGTTCCAGGTGTCTATATGCACTATCCACATCGGCTGTTCAGGTGAAATCGGGCGCCTTAGCTTGCCATCCCTTGGCATGACCTTCACATGACTGCCTTCACCCTCGGCAGCGGCTGAAAACGGCATTGCCGTCAGAGCTATCACCACAGCAAAGACAAGGGCGATTATTCTTTTGAAATTCATTTTCAAAGCCTCCAATCAGCATTATTTTGCTTTAGAAATAATTATATTATCAAGATAGATATCCTGAGGAGCTGAGGATTTTGCTTTAAGCTCAAAGGTATTTTCACCCTCGTTCAGAGTTACGTTGACCTTGTATGTTCCCCACTCGCTGGTTGAACCGGTCTTTTTTAGAGACGGAGAAGATACCTGCCTGCCGTTTATATAAAGTGTTAGGTTGTTTGCGTCAGAGCCTTTTATAGCGTATCTTAAGCTTAATGTATATTTTCCCGATTCGAGAACGCTTATTGTATCCTTGACTGCGGCGCCTGAGCTTTTTCCGAATATCATATAGCCCTGACCGGTAAAGTTATCAACGCCTGTGCGGCAACCGTTTGTTACTACCTTTGAAACATTCTTATACTCGAAATGCTCGGCTTCGTACTGTCTGTCGCCGTAATACAGAGGAGGTCTTGCGGGGGCGGTGACAGAAGACTTTGTATACTCAGTCAGTCTGTTCTCAGCGCTGCCGCTTATGTCAACCGTAATGTCAACAGGACCGTTGTGGCTGACCGAAACCGTCAGAACACCGTCCTTCCACGACTTTGTAACCTTTGATTTGGTCTGATTCACTCCCCTGTCCTTGTATGTAATTTTTGGCTCGGAGGAAGCTCCATAGAACTTGAATATGTCCTTTTTCAAGGCTGTGGATTTTACAAGCGTATTGTCGTAATTATTGACATAAATTTTGATCTTGTCCGAGTATTCGTTAATGACTCCGGCACTGTACTGAGAAAGTGAAAGCTCCATATAGTCGGAGGTGTTATATTTGAAGTTTAGCCTTCCGGCTGCGCTATCGCCGGTCTTAAAGGGATTGTATATCGTCCAGCTGTTTTCGTTTCGCCTTGCATAAATGTTTCCTGAATATTCCTTCGGGAAAAGCTCGTTGAATTCAGCGGTTTTGGTTTTAACATCTCCCCATTTTGAAGAGTAATCCGAGGCGTTTACCTTGACCTTAAATTCCTTGGCAGCACTGTCAGCCAAGCCGTAAACAACCGGAATGGCGGGGTATCTGCCCGTACTTTTGAAGAAGTTGTGATTATCCCTCAGCGCGCCATCGCCAGGCATCTGATACAGTCCCTCGAAAAGTGATTTCGGAGAGCAGTATTTTATGTCGTCAGAAGCTACCACATTCGACTTATAGTCCTGAATGACAACCACCTTGGTATTCTTTATTACCTCTTCCCTGCTCGGTATTCTTATGGTGCCGTCAATGACCTTTCGGAACATATCTATCATGACGTTCTGGAACTGATCATACATCTCCCATTGCCTGGATGTATAGCCATCGGAGGTTTTTGTGCCGCCCCATTTTTCTCTGAAATCCTGCTGCCATATAAGCTCGGGACCGTCAATAACCGTAAGACCTGCCTGCATAAGCTTTTCTATATGCGTTGACAAACCGCTTGCCAGGGTGAAGTCTTCATTTTTGCCATCTGAGTTTGTCCAGCCGGTGCTGTCATATCTTATTCCATACTGACCGGCATAGCCCGAAAGATATGCGCCAAGGCATATGCTTTCAGCGTCCTGAATATATCCCACCTGTGTGTACTTTTCACAAAGGATGAAATTTTCGGTATACTTGCGGCAGGCTTCTTCAAACTCAGGAACGCGCTTCAGCATGGCAAGCGGGTTGATATTCTGTCCCCATTGGTTGCCGCACCAGCTTACAACAAGATATCCGCCGTATTTGTTGGTAAGCTCCAAAAGATTTGCAAAATGCTTATATCTTTGAACAGGAGTTACCGGAAAATCCTTCTGTTCAAAGCCCCAGAACTGTTCACAATAGTTGAAGCCCCAAAAGTTTGGGTAATCACGGAAA
>CALDFS010000104.1 GCA_937942105.1 uncultured Ruminococcus sp.
CCGCATAGATATCCCCGGAAACACTATCGAGCTTAAAGTTCCGCAGGATGTAATAGATGCAAGACTTGCAGACTTCAAGCCAAAGCAGAAGGAACTCAGCGGCTACTTAAAGCGTTATGCAAAGCTGGTTTCGGGCGGCGCATACGGCGCGATACTCAACTGATATGACCAAGACAGAATTATTTAAGCTTAGAACCGAGCTTTCCTCACTCGCGGTTTTCCGCTCGGTGCTTGCGGATAAGGTTGTTGCGGCGCTGCTCGCATATCTTGAAAGCCTTGATGAGGAGCCGCTTGACAGGCGGGTCTACAGCTATGCGGAGTTTGTTTCCGCGCTGTATTCCGAAAACGGCGGCGACCTCAGCGCGCACATCGAGAGTGTTGTTTACAACAGCGAAAACGTATATGTCAGGGCGATAGGGGCAGGCGAAAAGCCGAGCGAGGTTATAACCGAAAGCGTCAAGCGGGAGGTTGACATTCTTGCAAGAGTTGCCTCCCTGACCAGACAGGAGCTTTGCGAGCCTTTGCGTTGGGAAGGAAGCCTTCCGCAGTTTGAATCGCGCAGACTGAATCTTTCGGAGATGTATGACCACAGGGTTAAGAACATATCAAAATACGGCTACGGCAAATATGCCGCAAACCGGATGTTCTATATTGACGGCAGCGAGATTGTTCCGGTGCGGAATCCCGATAAGATAAGAATAGACGAGCTTGTGGATTACGAGCTTCAGCGGAATCAGATTATCGACAATACCAAAGCCCTGTTAGAGGGCAAGCCCGCGGCAAATATCCTTCTTACCGGAGACGCCGGAACAGGCAAATCCTCCACCATAAAAGCGGTAGTAAACGAGCTTTATTCGCAGGGTCTTAGAATTATCGAGGTAAGAAAGGACCAGCTGGCGGTAATCCCGAAAATTCTGGATGACCTTGCCCTGAATCCGCTGAAATTCATACTGTTTATCGACGATCTGTCGTTTTTGAGCGATGACGACGATTTTAATGGTCTTAAAGCCGTGCTGGAAGGTTCGGTATCGGCGAGATCGAGAAACGTTGTTGTGTATGCTACCAGCAACCGCCGCCACATAGTGAAGGAGCGGTTCGAAGACAGGGAGGGCGACGAGGTTCACCGCAACGACGCCATGCAGGAAATGATTTCCCTTTCGGACAGGTTCGGTCTGCACATCTCCTTCCAGAAGCCGGATAAAAAGACCTATCTTGATATCGTTGGCAAGCTGGCGGCACAGTTCGGAATAGATATGCCAAAAGAAGAGCTGGAGCTTTTGGCGGAGCGCTTCGCTTTAGAGCGCGGCGGACGGTCGGCAAGGCTTGCAAGGCAGTTTATTGATGGTATTCTCGCCAAAAATTGATTCTTAGTATCGCGAAATATGAATATTATTAAGTGGCGCACTGGTTTTGTGCGCCACTGTACTATATCACGAGATATTCAGAAAGGATTTTTATAATGACAGATTCAATCACATACTCCTCCACCCATGAGCTTTTTTCTGATTCGCTGGAAAGGCTGTTTTTATCCGTTGGTTGGGAGTCGGGGAAATATCCCGAAAAGCTATCGCTTGCCATGAAAAACTATAAATCGGTGTTTACGGCGTGGGACGGCGAAAGGCTTATAGGTCTTGTAAGCGCGATGGATGACGGCGCGCTTACGGCATACGTTCACTATCTGCTTGTTGACCCCGAGTATCAGAAGCGGGGAGTTGGCAGAAAGCTGATGGAGATGGTGAAGGATGAGTACTCTGGCTACAAGAAAATCTGCCTGATTGCCGAGAACGACGCTGTTAAGTTTTATGAGACTTGCGGGTTTAAGGGCGTGGATACGGCGAAGCCTATGTACTTTTTAAGATAAGCTGAGCTGAGCGGCATAATATTATTGCCTCTCAGCTTTTTCTTAACACATGACTATTTACAAACGCCAAAATTTGTGATAAAATTAAATCAAATTTATCTTTACGGAGGAACTACCATGTCTGAAAATGTAAAAATATTAAAGCGCAGCGAGGTTGCCGAGGAGTATACCTGGAACCTTGCCGATCTGTACGAAACTGACGAAGCATGGGAAGCCGAGCTTGTCACCCTTCAGGGCTATATACCCAAGCTTCAGGCTTTTCAGGGCAGGCTTATGGAAAGCGCCAAAACGCTGCTTGATTTTATGCGGCTTGACGATGAGCTTAGCTTAAAGCTCAGAAGCTTCCACGGCTACGCTATGATGAAGAACGACCAGGATTCAACAGTTGCAAAGTATCAGGAATACGCCGACAAGGCGCGCACTCTTTATGTCTCAATAGCTTCGGCGTCATCCTTTGCTACCCCTGAAATTCTTGCCGCTGATGATGAGACAGTCGAGCGCTTCTATAAGGAAGAGCCTGAGCTGGAGCTTTACAGAGTAGCTTTGAACAGACTTCGCGCAAGAAAGGCTCATATCCTTTCCGATAAGGAGGAGGCAATACTTGCTCAGGTGGGAAGAATATCCGGCAACTCATCAAACGCCTACAGCACCTTTGAAAGCGCGGATATCAAGTTCCCCGATATCGAGTGGGAGGATGGAAGCAAGACCCCGCTTACCAACGGCTCCTTCATCCCCTATATGGAGAATGAAAACCGTAATATAAGAAAGCAGGCATTTGAAAAGCTTTATCATACCTATGAGAGCTACAAAAACACCCTTGCCGCCCTCTACAATGGCGAGGTCAAGACGAGGATATTGAACAGCAGCGTAAGAAATTATTCATCCAACCTTGAAGCTGCGCTTTCCGGAAACGAGGTCCCAACATCGGTTTACCACAGCCTTATAGACGCTGTTCACACCAACTTTGGCTATATGCATAAGTATATGCGCCTGCGCAAGAAGCTCCTTGGCGTTGATGAGCTTCATATGTACGATATCTATACCTCGCTCGTGCCCGATGCTAACGTAAAGGTAAGCTATGAGGACGCAAAGAAGGAAATCCTTGAAGCCATGCAGGTTCTGGGCAATGATTACGTTGCCATGCTGCGTGAGGGCTTTGAGAACCGCTGGATAGACGTTTACGAGAACGAGGGCAAGCGCTCCGGCGCGTACTCTTCGGGCGCATACCCTCACCCCTACGTTTTGCTCAACCAGAAGGACACGCTGGATTCTGAGTTCACAATCGTTCATGAAATGGGTCACTCCTTGCACTCCTACCTTTCAATGAAGAACCAGCCGGTTACCTACAGCGACTATGTTATATTCGTTGCCGAGGTTGCCTCAACCTGCAATGAAGCCCTGCTGATGCAGCATCTTTTAGGAAAGACTACCGACAAGCGCCAGCGCGCATATCTTATAAACTATTTCTTAGAGCAGTTCCGCACCACCCTCTACCGCCAGACGATGTTTGCCGAATTCGAGCTTTTGACCAACGAAATGGCGGAGCGCGGCGAAAGCCTGACCGCAGACGCTTTGTGTGCCCTATATCACAAGCTGAACGCCGATTATTACGGTGATGACGTTGTTATCGACCGCGAAATCGACTTCGAGTGGGAGCGCATTCCGCACTTCTACTATGATTTCTATGTCTTCCAGTATGCAACCGGCTTCTCTGCGGCAATAGCCCTTTCAAGAAGGATTCTGCGTGAGGGCGAGCCTGCCGTTAAGGATTACCTTAAATTCCTTTCGAGCGGATGCTCAACCGACCCGATATCACTTTTGAAGATAGCCGGCGTTGATATGAATTCGCCCGAGCCTGTAAACGATGCCTTAAAGCTCTTCGGCGAGCTTATCGACGAGCTTGATGAGCTATTGTCATAAGAACTATATAAGGAGAAATTTATGAAATATTATGTCGGAATCGACTTGGGCGGCACAAATATTGTCGCCGGAGTTGTGGATGAAAGCTATAGAATAATTTCAAAGGCGAAGCTTCCCACCAACCGCCCCCGCCCCGCCGCGAATATAATACTCGACTGCGCCGAGGCTGTTAAGCAGGCTGTTGCAAACGCAGGTCTTACCATGGGCGATATCGAGGCTGTAGGACTCGGCTCCCCCGGAACGATAGACAGCGAAAGAGGAGTAGTGGTATACTCCAACAACCTTGATTTTGAGAATGTTCCTGCCGGGGATATCTTGGAGCACGAGCTTGGAAAGAAAGTATATGCGGAAAACGACGCCAACGCCGCAGCATACGGCGAATTTGTTGCCGGAAGCGCAAAGGGCGTGCGAAATGCCGTATGCATTACCCTTGGAACCGGAGTGGGCGGAGGAATCATTATCGACGGAAAAATCTATTCCGGCTTCAACTTTGCCGGTGCAGAGCTTGGGCACACGGTTATCGAGGTGGAAGGTCCTACTTGCACCTGCGGAAGAAAGGGCTGCTTCGAGGTATTTTCCTCGGCAACAGGTCTTATCCGCATGACAAAGGAAGCCATGGCGGCTGACCCTGCATCCAAAATGCATGAGATGGTAAAGGATAAGGTCGATGCACGCCTTGCCTTCGATGCAATGCGCGCAGGGGATGCATCTGCGAAAGCCGTCGTAGACAAGTATATAAAGTACCTTGCTGCGGGTATAGCGAATGTAATCAATATCTTCCAGCCGGAGATATTGTGCATAGGCGGGGG
>CALDFS010000105.1 GCA_937942105.1 uncultured Ruminococcus sp.
AGATCCGATAATATGAGGAAGAGCGCTTCACTTCTGCGCTAATCTTATTACCGCACCGTCGCGCAGTACCTGATTGCAATGCTCGCGGATGACGGAATAGTAGTATCTGCCGATAAATACCCGCTCGGAATGCTCGCATATAGCGCCGAGCTGCGATTCAATCCGTTTGACATCCGCATCAAAGCAAAGATAGTATTTGTCTTCATCCCGGCAGGAAAAGAGCGAGCTTGAAGTTACGCTTTCCTTGCCGGCAAGCCTTCGGCTGAGGGCTTTGATGTCGGAAAGACTGCCAACCGAAACAACCTTTGTGAATTTGGGATAGGCCCTTATATAAAGCTTCATTTAAGCACCTCAAAATGGATGGTGATTCTGATTAATAACATAACTCATGAAGAAAAAAGCGACCTGCAAAGGTTCGCCAGAGCGACATCGTTTTTGCTCGCCCTGAATGTAATGGCGTTCTATTATTACGGCTTCAGGGCAACGCTTGTAACGCTTATTTCGGTGGGCGTAAGCCTGCTGACTGAATATATCTGCTGTCAGATAGTCAAAAAGAAGTTCCGGCTGGCGGATACCTCGCCGATAATGTCCGGAATGATCCTTGCACTGCTGATGCCCGCTTCTGTTCCCTATAGAGTTGTAATATTCGCCGCGGTTTTCATGATAGCCGTCTGCAAATTTGCCTTCGGCGGAAATAATAACCTTATTTTCAGCCCTGCGGCAGTGGCATATGTTTTCTGTGCGCTGACATGGCCGAACAATGTTTTAAGATATCCAGCGCCCATGCCGTTCGGCAAGCTTCCGCTCAGCTCAGATATACCCGATGTAATGATTCGCTCGTTTACCCATAATGTTGACGTTTCGCTTAGCTCGGCAAGCCACTTGGATATTATCTGGGGAAAGCTTGCAGGTCCTATGGGCACATCCTGCGTGCTTATAATTCTTATATGCGCGGTGTCGCTTTATTTCTTCCGTGATATTCCGCCGTCTGCGTTTTTCAGCGCCGTGGCTTCCAATACGCTTCTGTTCGTTTTGTTCCCCATATCCGCCTCCGGGTGGACTGCCGCGATGTATTCTGTGGTTACCGGCTCGTTCATGTTTGTTCTGGTATTTATGGCGTGCGATTTAAGATTCGTGCCGAAAAGGGGATTTGCACAGGCACTTTACGGCATTGTGTTCTCGACAGCAAGCTTTGTTCTGCGCAAGCACTGCGGCTTTGAAAACAGCGCGGTGTTCGGATTCCTTATAGCCTCCGTATTCTCATCCGAGCTGGATAGGTTCGATTTGTTCGCCGGAAATAAGCTTTCAAGGCTCGGCGCGATTCTGGATCAGAAGATCAGCAAGGCGTTTATCTACATCAAGTTCAGAACCTACACCGAGGATACCGCTCCCAAAAAGCAGAAGGAATCGCATAATAAGCGCGCAAAACCGCAAAAGGATTCGCAGGACGGACCAAAGAATAAGCCAGGCAAGGCTTCAAACAAGGAATCTCATAATAACAAAAAATCCAAAGAACAGAAATAATTTTTTTGCATTAATTGACACAATTTTAATTTTTTAAGCACTATTATATTAGGAGGATAACACCGCGATGGCTTCGTCGAACCAAACCAATCTGAGCATAGCCGGAAAGGAAGCTCTTTTCACCTCGAACGCCCTGCTTTCAAGCGGCTCTATTATAGCTCCCGCAGTTGCGGTGGCTACGGGATTTATGCCCGCATTGGCGATATGTATAGTTTTCAGTCTTGTTACATATATAACCGTTGCCGTGTGCTCCTTTGTTCCGCGCAGGCTGGTTTACACCGTTCGCATTATATTATATACACTTGTGGCATCACTGGTGTATGTACCGGTTTCACTTCTTATGGAAAGGATCATGCCCGCAAGCCTTGCAGCCTTGGGAATATATGCCCCCCTGCTGATAACCAATTCCCTGATAACGGTCAGAACGGAAGCCAAGTTCTACCGCCTTAAAAGGTCATATATGTTCGAGCTGGCGGCGATGTATATTTTAGGATACGATATAGCGCTGCTGTTTCTGGGCACAGTCAGGGAGCTTTTGGCAAACGGCGGCTTTTTCGGAGTAAGCTTCCTGCCGCTGACGGTGCCGACGGCTACAACCGTGTTCGGCGGGTTTATTATCCTTGCATTGCTGAGCGCAGGGTTCCGCAGCGTCATAAGGTTCACACAGAAAAAGGCGGTGACGAAATGAGCGGTTTTTTGCAGGTGATATTAGTATCGCTTTCGGCGATAATTCTTGAAAACGTCATCTTCACAACGGCTTTGGGAACAAGCACGCTTATCGAGCTTTCAAAAAAGCACTGGAATATTCTTTCCTTCGGCGGCTTTATAACCGAATTTGCGGTGCTTTCAAGCCTGATAACCTATCTGTTTGAGATTCCAATGCAGAAAAGCCCAACTGCCATGCGATTTTTACCGAGCATATATATCCTTTCGCTGGGCACTGTATATATTGTGACGCTTTTGGTGATCCGCCTGATATCCAAGCCGGCGTTCGCCAAGCTGAAAAAATATGTTCACCTTTCCGCGTTCAACTGCACAGTGCTCTGCGCACTTTTCTCGAATACTGTAATGAACGGAAGTCTGGGCGCCCGGCTTTTCAACGCCGCCGCAATAGGAATAGGCTTTGCACTGGCGGCATATATCATCTCGGCAAATTACGAGAAGCTCAATTCCGATGATATCCCGGCAGCCTTTCGGGGCTTCCCGATATACAGCCTTTATATAGGCATTATTTCAATGATAATATTCGCCATCAACCGGTAGCACTTTTACCCGTCAGGAGTTATGTTATGTCTAACCAGCAAAAAAGATACAAAACAAGAAGCAGAAAAAAACCGATATTCTCGGATAAGAAATCCGGAAATTCGGCTGTGGGAATTATTATAATGATAGTTCTGCTTGCGGCTATGGTCTTTATCGGCTATAGCGTCGGCAAGCCTATTGTCGATTATTTCAGCGGCAGACCTGCCAATACCGTTCCGGATGATCCGCCTTTACCCTCGGATGATGACAATACCCATCAGCCGGTGTCAACCGCGCCCGAGCAGGACGAGGAGAAGCCCATCAGCACCACTGAGCAGACGGCAAGCGCCGAGCCTGCTCCCCAGCCCCACACGACGGACGCTGTGAATATCCTTTATGTTAAGTACCCCGGCAAAAACGGCGGAGCATATGATACGCTTGTCAGCGAAAGGATAAAGTACGCCGCAGAAAATAACTTCAGCGGCATATGCATAGAGCTTGTGGCAGACGGCGGAGAGGTGCTGTATAACACCCAAAGCGAGCTGGCATCGCTTTCCGAAGCAATCGCGCCGAACGGCATAACCAGCCTTAATGAGGCGGCGGATTACGCAAAAGCCTCCGGTCTGACCGTTTATGCAAGGGTGTCCGCGCTGAGCGACCATTTGGCTTCGTGGTATGATAAGGGCGTGGCTTATATGATTGAAGGCTCAATATCACGCTGGCTGGATAACGCAATTGATAAAGGCGGCAAGCCATGGCTTTCACCGTTCGAGCAGAAGTCGAAGGACTATATTGCTGGATTTGTTGCCGAGATTTCAAACGCCGGATTTGACGGTATAATCTTAGGCGAGGTCGAATTCCCGGACTTCCGCAAGGGGGACCTTGACTACATAGGCGACAGGGTAAAATCCACGACAAGGTATAAGGCGCTGGGCGAGTTTTCAAGTTACGCTTTTGCTTCGGCAGGAGAGGGCAGGCAGACCTTTATCGAGCTTGACGCCGCCGATATAATATCCGGCAAGGCGGAAATCCTGACTGCACCAGATACTATTGGCACGAAAAATATATATGTAAGATTCAGCCCGACCGAGCTTGGCACAAGAGTCACAAAGGCGGACGGCAGCGTTATTTCCTTTGAGGGATTAAGCTCCGCCTACACTCTTAAAGCGGTGATGCAGACGGTGAACGAGGAGCTTACCGGCTCTGGCCTAACCGCAATCCCGATAATATGCGGCTGCGAGATTGACGACAGTATGCGCATGGTTATTGATGAGCTTGGGCTTGGGGATAATGTTATTATTGAGGAATAAAATAAGTATAAAAACATCCCGGAAGTTGATTGCTTCCGGGATGTTTGCTATATATCAATCAATCCTCTAAAATCCAAGCCTGCGCGCTGAAATCCCTGTCCGCGATTCCGCCGACGACGGTAAGCTCCTCCGACTCCTTGCACAAAAGCTCCATCTGCCACGAAGCAGGGGAGTAGAGCGAGATTCCAAGCACCCTGCCGCCCTCACTGTCCTCTAAAGCCACAAACGGGAAGTATTTTCGCACCGGCATAGTGCCAAGATTGCCGAATTTTTCAACGCGCGTCGCGCACCTGTTCCATGAAGGCTCTAAGTGCAGGTCTTCAACGGTTTCGGTTCTTAATTTGCCCTCGGCGCTCCAAAACGTTAGCATACGGTGAACCTTATCCGCCTTGACCCCGCTTATTGCGAAGTTTGCAAGCATTTCAAGGGTGCAGGCAGTGTCGCTCTCGTTTATGAATGTTGTGACGATTTCTGTCACCTTGCCGCAGGGCGTTTCCTTCTTTTCGGCTTTTAT
>CALDFS010000106.1 GCA_937942105.1 uncultured Ruminococcus sp.
AGTGTAAGCGTCGCCAGCCTTTGCAGCTGCAACAGAACCGCAGGAAGCGCCTTCTTCATATACAGCATAACCAGTCATGCCGTCGATAGCTAATGCAGGAGCAACTGCGTCGATGATTTCAGCAGTAGCGTTAGCAACTACAGCTACTTCAGCCATAGAAGCGTTAGCCTTACCGAATTCTTCAGCAACGATAGCTGCTTCAGCGATGTCAGCAACCTTTAAGAAGCCCTTTGCTGCCATTGCCTTAACTGCGTCTTCTGTATATTCAGCTGTCTTTTCCGGTACAAAAGATACTGGAGCTAATTCTGCAGCAGCAAAGTCTGCAGCAGCTTTTTGAATCAAACTTTTTTCACTCATTTTGAAAAATCCTCCTTATGGTATTTCTATCTAATATTTTCTACTAATAGTCGCAGATCTTACTTCTTCTTCTTCTTAGGGAAGAGACCATTAGTAACTACTAATCTCTGTACCTGATTTGTACCTTCATAGATAGCAAGGATACGAGCATCTCTGTATAATTTTTCCATAGCAGAGCCCTTTTCGAGACCGTTAACGCCCATGATATCCATAGCAACTTTTGTAGCGTTGATAGCGTTTTCAGTAGCTACGATCTTAGCGCAGCAGGATTCGTGACCGTGGTTGAGACCAGCGTCTCTCATTCTGCCGATCTGATATACGAGCTG
This sequence comes from uncultured Ruminococcus sp., assembly GCA_937942105.1. Classification (GTDB taxonomy): domain Bacteria; phylum Bacillota; class Clostridia; order Oscillospirales; family Ruminococcaceae; genus Faeciplasma. Next base: position 684 of record CALDFS010000106.1, read on the forward strand.
TCTGCAAGCCTGAGTCTGAGCTTCGAGTTCAGCGATCTTGAATGTAGCTGCAGGGTTCTTGGAGAGAGGTCTGCCGCCGTCAAGATGTTCGTTGCAGTACTTAACTAATTCTTCGATAACAGCCATAGCAACACCGTTAGCCTGGGAAGCAACTACTGCACGACCAGCGTCGAGAGTCATCATAGCTGTCTTGAAACCGAAGCCGATACCCTTTTCAGGTCCACCGAGGATTCTGGATTCGTGGAGCTTAACGTTTTCAAGGTGTAATTCGCAAGTCTGGGAACCTCTGATACCCATCTTGTCTTCTTCTTTAACTGCAGTGAGGCCCGGAGTGTCGCCAGGGATGAGGAACATTGTCAGACCCTTGCTGCCTAAGGATTTATCTGTAGAAGCTGCGATAGCTAATGTAGAGTTAGTTTCGATAGCCTTACCGGAAGTAGTGATATAGCACTTGTCACCGTTGAGGATATAGTATTCGCCTTCTTTTTTAGCTTCTGTTGCTACTGCACCAGCGTCAGAACCAGCGCCCTTTTCTGTAAGACCGAATGCACCGAACTTACCGTTGAGCAGGTTTCCGAAGTGTTCCTTCTGCTGTTCTTCCGTACCAGTTAAGAGGATTGGGAAGGAACCGAGGTTGTTGGAACCAAAACCAGTAGCAACACCGAGGTCAGCCTTACCATGTTCTTCCCACATAGCCAGGCAAGTATTGAACGGCATTTCTTCGCCGCCAGTAAACTTAGGAGCGCAAGGGCTTGCGAAGCCAGGGATCTTGCACCATTCTTCCCAGATGTAATCCGGGCAACACTTACCTGCATCGATTTCTGCCAGATTTGGATAAATCCAGTCTTCGCAGAACTTACGAACTAATTCTTGTTTTTCTTTCATGTCTTCTGTGAAACCAAACATTTGTCTACCTTCTTTCTAATAGAGTACTATGAAACAGTACTTTAGATATAACTTGTATATCTTTGATATTGAACAAATCCTTTACTCTTAACAAAGTACCGATGGGTCTCAATATCAACGCTGCAAAAAACATATTATTAGCAACACAATTAGTCTATAATATTGCCAGATATTTGTCAATATCTGCGCAAAATTAAGTTTGGTCTAAATATATTTAGCCTACTAATTTATCATATGTAAATATATTGTATGCAAATTTTCTTGTCTTGCTGCACAATTTTTCCTGTGATTCAAGGAAAAAAGCCCCCTAAAAATATGTGCTTTATGAATAAATGCTCAAGCGGAAAGCAAAATGGCTCTAAAAATTAAAAAATCGTATTTTTCAGTTCATATTTTTGTTCCGCACGAAACCTATTTGCTTTTATCTTTTCTTCAAGCTCCTTTGCAGCTCCCTTTATCGTCTCATCCTGCATCCGGCCGCTGCCGTATTCAAAATTTTCCTCACCTTCCGACATTCATCGGGACAGCGTATGTCGAAAATTTTACCTGATGAGAGGTGTCAAAGTTGTCCAGAGCTTTAATCAGGCCGATGCAGCCGACCTGAAACAGGTCATCCACATTTTCTCCGCGATGATGGAACCGCTGAAGCACACTGAGCACAAGACGCAGATTGCCCCGAAGGAATTCCTCGCGCGCCTGCATATCGCCGCTGTGAACGAGGGGGAAGAGCTGGCGCATGCGTTCGTTGGTAATCACCGGCAGTGAGGATGTATCCACACCGCAAATCTCAACTTTTCCAATAGCCATGAGGTCGCCTCCCTTGTTTCGATACTGGGATTATGACGTCAAAGCAGGCAAAATATTCTGCCTGGGCATGGTTATAATTGGGCGGGAGCTGCATAGAGGCGATAAAAAGCGAACGAGATTTACCTTGCTTTCCTTTAGGGTTGATTCGGAATGGCTGGCTTTTTCACGCAATGGAATGAGGCGGACTGTTGATGATATGAAAATAGTGGAAAGGCGGGCGGAAGCATGACATTTTCCGAGATGAAAAAGAAGGATATCATCATCATCGCGGCGGCACTCGTGCTGGCGCTCGGACTGTATCTGCTTTCGCAGATTGCCGGCGGCGAAACCGCGACAACCGTCGTCGTGACGGTCGATGGCAAGGAAGTTCTGCGCCGTCCGCTTGCCGTCGAAAATACCTATGAGATCAAGCAGGATGACGGCTCGGTCAATGTCATCGCGGTTGAAGGCGGCGCGGTCTATATGAAGGAAGCCAACTGCCGCGACGGGCTCTGCATCGCACAGGGCAAGATGAAAAATGCCGCCAAGACCATCGTCTGCCTGCCGCATAAGCTCGTCGTTCAGCTTGAAGGCGATTCGGCGGCGGACGAGCAGGACGAGCTGGATGTCATCATTCAGTGACGCAAAGGAGCAAAGAGGATGAATCCCATCAAATTCTGGATGGAAGACGCTAAAAAGCAGCCGGATGTGCGCCGCGTGGATACCTGCGACGGCGTGCGCGCGCTCGCTATCATGATCGTGGTCTGGTATCATATCTGGCAGCAATCGTGGCTGTATCCGGAAATGCGGATATTCGGAAAGAGCATCAGCTTTGACCCGCTCGTCCGCTCGGGCTATATCTGGGTCGATATCATGATCCTGATCAGCGGCTTCTGCCTGTATCTGCCGTGGGCGCGGCTCGCGCAGGGGGAGAAGGGGCAAAGCCCGCTCGCCTTCTATCGGCGGCGTTTGATTCGCATCCATCCCTCGTATCTGCTGACGCTCGCGATTATGTTCGGCGTGGCGTTGGCAACGGACGCTTACGGAAATAACCGCGCGTTTATGGCGGCGGATTTGGCGACGCATCTGACCTATACCCAGATGTTCACGTACAACACCTATTACGCCACAAAGCTCGGCGGCGCGCTCTGGACGCTGGCACTGGAAATGCAGCTCTATGCGCTCTTTCCGCTCTTTGCACGCGCGTTTAAGCGGTCTCCGCTTATTACGCTGGCGGCGATGACGGGCTTTTCGCTGGCGGTCCGCGCTTATATTGCGTCGCGTTATCCGGATGTCAGCCGGTACTTTAACCAACTGCCCGCTTATCTGGATACGTTCGCGCTGGGCATGGCTGCTGCGGCTGTGCATGTGAGGCTGAGCCGCATGCCGCATAACGCATGGACGCGCATCCTGTGCAGCCTGTTGAGCGTTGCGGCGGTCTGCCTGCTGTGGAATGTCGTGCGGGCGCAAGCCGGCTGCGCAACGACGGAAGCCATTCGTCTGGGA
>CALDFS010000107.1 GCA_937942105.1 uncultured Ruminococcus sp.
GGATTATCCACCGGCGGCTCTTCAACCTTGTCGCCGCAGGCTGCCATCATCGTAACAGTCATAACAACCGCAAGCATCAAAGCCATAAGTCTTTTGAATTTGTTCATGTTTGTTTACCTCCGTTTATTGTTCATTGTATTTTAAAGTTATCGCAAGCGTTCCTGAAACCGGGTCAAGGCTTTCAACCCAGCTTACTGTGCTTATATCCGTTCCTGCTGCGGCGTTTGCGGCGGCAATAATATCCTGTATCCTGTTGTTTCCCGAAGGACCTGCCGCAAGCTCATCGTAAACCTGCCGAAGCTTTTCCCCGTCGTCCATCCTCAGGTAAAGATATCTTCCGCCGTTCTTTGCAGCCTCGATTGCCTGTGCTTTAAGAACATTGTATGCCGAGCCTGAATCCACGGCGATGTAGCCCATAACCTTATGGAAATTCATATCCATGGAATCCGCCACCGGAAGCTCATAGTACCTGCTCGAATACTTTGCCGAATGATCCCGAAGAATCATTTCATCGCTTATAAGGAAATAGCTGTAGCCGATATAATCGGGCTGATCGCTTTCGCCCTCCATATCATCCCAGGTGGGGTCTATAGCATACCAGTGACCGTCTGCAAGCTTAACATAGCACCATTTATGCTTTACCGAGCTGTCGCCGCCCTCGCCGGTGGCGAATGCGGTTTCAAAGCCCGCTCTTGAAAGCAGAAGGTGCAGACTGTCGGCATAGCCCTGGCAAGCCGCCATATGCTCAACCAATGCGCCGTAGGCGGTAAACGGGCTTGTGCCTTCCTCGCTGTACCGGCAGTTCAGCACAAGGTAATCGTGCAGATATTTAACCTTTTCAAACTCCGTTCCGTCTGCCGGCATATCCGCGATTATTTTTTCAAGAACCGTATTCAGGGTCTTTTTCCTTTGTTCCGCATCTTCCTCGTAATCAACGCTGTATCTTATGGTAAGACCCTTGACTATACCGTTATCGTCGGAATGAAGCGTAAACGTTCCGCTCGCATAGGTGTAAAACGTAGAGCAGTTTGAAACAAGCTCCAAAAAGCTCTTAGACTCGTCCTTGGGGAAACCCACCGTCAGCGGGCAGTAGATCTGAACGTTTCTTATGGCGTTCATAACCTCGCCCAAATTTACCCTTGTATCCTCGTCGATATTATCCCAAACATAGCGTATGCCGTTTTCGTCAATAAATTCCGAGCCGAAGCTGTATTGCCATCCCGGCTCGGAGCCGTGATCTTCTGCCGAAGCGTCCACCGCAAGATCCGTCATCGTCATCTCTTCGCTGACGGTAAATCCCTCCGTGGAACCGTTTCGGGTCGAATTATCGTTATCTATAACCGAACAGGCACAGAATATGCATGAGCACGCAGTAAAAACCGCGGCGATAGAAACGGCAAGGCACAGTATTTTTTTAAACATTGTGCGTTCCTTCCATTACTCCAATAAAATTGCGGGCGAAATACCGCGTACAAAAGCAATACAATTTAGCCGGCAGTTTTATTGCAGCTATTCTATAATAACCCGAAATTCTTATTATGTCAACCGATTATTCAATATTAATATTTTCTTAATATTTACAGTAATCTGTTCATCAAGAATTCTATGGTATCCTTTATGGCGGCTGTGGGTCTTTCAAACACTGAAAGATCCGCCGCGACTATCTGAGGGTCGTTTTCAAAAAGCTTTCCGATATCCTCCTCAGCCAGGCTATCGTCGATAATAACTACGTCTGGCTTCATAAGCGCGATATCTTCCTTGCTCATAAACTCGGTCTTTTCCGAGGTGTAAATGCCGTCGCCAAGAACCTCCATAATATCGCAGGCAAGCGTTTTTCTGCCCATGACGGCGTATTTCCCGTCCTCATATGCGCTTATTATCACAAAGCTTTTGCTTATGCCGCTGTTTGCCGCGGCAACCATTGCGCCGTCTATCCCCGAAAGAGCCGAAACCGCTATGTTCTTTGAATCCACGGCGCCGTAGAATATCAGCGAAAGCCTTATATACTCCTCGCACAGATATTCAAAGCTCTCCGGCGGCTTGATATAAAGCGTTCTTATTCCCGCCTGCTTAAGCTTTATAACATCCGCCGATGCAAGAGGGGACTGTGATATCAGCAGCTCCGGCTTCAGCGCGATAATCGCTTCTATATCCGGCATGGCAGGGCTTCCTATTGTATTAATCTCCTCCGAGGGCTTGCGGCAGTAGTCGCTTACTCCTACAAGCCTGTCCGACAGCCCCAAATCGGCAAGAATATCGGTCAGGGCAGGGGAAAGCGACGCCACAGTCTGCGGCGAGGAATCAAACTCCTCGTTTTCAAAGCTGACCGGGTAAGCCTGCTTTTCCGGCGGAGCGTCGGTAACAACCGGCTCGCTTGTTTCAAGCTGTCCCGGCTCGATATGCGCGCAGCCTGCAAACAGGGCAATTGCGGCAATAATCAAAAACAAAACCTTAAATTTCATAAAAATACCTTTCGCCGAAGCTATATATCTTCCAAGGACAGCGTGGCAAGTGCGTTCAGGCTTTCGTCCGCCCGCCTGCCGGAAATGTAATCATAATACCCTTGGGCGGCTATCATGGCGGCATTGTCGCCGCAGTACTTGAATTCAGGGAGATACAGGGTATATCCGCGCTTGTCGCATTCCTTTTTGACCTTTGTTCTTATTCCGGTATTTGCGGATACTCCGCCCGCTACCGCTATCTTATTATATCCCGTATTTTCCGCCGCAAGCATAAGCTTTTCCGCCAGAATATCGCTTACGGTTTTCTGGAAGGATGCGGCAACATCCTCAGTATTAAGCGTTTCGCCCTTCTGTGCGGCGTTGTGGACTAAATTTATCACCGCCGTTTTTATTCCGGAGAAGCTGAAATCCAGCTCGTTTCCTTCCAGCCTTGGGTGAGGGAACTTATAGGCGGTTTTTGCGCCTTTTTTTGCAGCCTCGTCTATATATTTCCCTCCTGGATAAGGGTATCCGAGCGTTCTTGCAACCTTGTCGAAGCACTCCCCGGCGGCATCGTCGCGGGTCCTTCCTATAACGTGAAACTGCGTGTGTGACTTTACCTCTACAAGATGCGTATGCCCGCCGCTGACCACAAGGCAAAGGTAGGGCGGTTCCAGCTCTGGGTGGGAAATATAGTTCGCCGCGATATGCCCCGCTATGTGATGCACCGGCACAAGCGGCTTATCGGCTGCAAATGCAAGCCCTTTGGCGTAGCTTACGCCTACAAGAAGCGCGCCTATAAGCCCCGGTGCATATGTCACCGCCACAGCGTCTATATCGGATATTCCGACATCAGCTGCTTCCAGCGCTTCTTTAACCACCCCGCAGATATTTTCAGCGTGCCTGCGCGATGCAATTTCGGGCACTACACCGCCATATAGCTTCTGCTCGTCTATCTGCGAGGCGACTATGTTTGAAAGAACTGTTCTGCCGTCCTCCACAACCGAAGCCGCAGTCTCATCGCAGGAGCTTTCTATTCCTAAAATTTTCATATTTTTATGCCTTCTTATTCAAAATACTTTTTATCCAGCTTTAAAGCCTCATACATTCCCTTGAAGTAGGTGGTATCGCTGCCTATGTAAAAGTAGAAGCCCCTTGCGCTCTCAACATTCTTGTATACATACGCATAGCCATACATATAGCCATTTTCCTCATCGTGGAGCCTGAACAAAGCGTCGCCCTCGGTAAAGCCGGTATTTACAGAGCCTGTGTAATACTCATCAAACAGCACCACGGCAACAAAGCCCTCGTCGCCCGCAAGTCTCGCCGCGTACACATTCAAGGAATGACCCGCAAGCGTAAGCTCGGTGGAGTATGAGTAGTAACCAAGCTTTTCGGTCGCCTTAACATCCTCCAATCGCTCTTTCGAGGGGACTATTTCCATAACATGGTCTTCTCTGCCCAAGCTTATGTAGTAATCGTCGCACTCGTAAACAACAAAGTCGGGCAGCTCTTCCTCCGGCTCGTCTTCCTGCTGCGCAGCTGTCATCAGCCTTTCAGAAATCTCAAGCGTGGCGGGCATGGCAGGCTTGAAAGCATCTACCGCTCTTCCGAAAAGAGTCTTGGGGCTGTCCTTGCCGAACGGCAGAAACAAAATCGAAGCGGTCAGGCAAAGCCCTACAATAACGTTTACAACAACCGTATACCCGCCGCCCTCCTCGGACGAATTGACCGCTATTATCGCCAATGACAAAACAGCGACTATAAAAACAAAGAACAACAAAGTCAATAAGTTCATAAATACAAGCCCCTTCCAACTGCTCCTAATCTGTTATACATATGGTGTAACGAACAAACTATTCGTCAGCCTCAAAATATTTCTTGTCAAGCTTTATAGCCTCATACATTCCATCGTAATAAATGCTCTTATTTCCTATGCTGAAGCCATAGCCGGATGAATCAACGTCACCATGCACATAGGCAAAGCCATACATATAGCCGTTATCCTCATCGTAAAGCCTGAACAAAGCGTTCGACTCGGTAAAGCCGGGGTTGGTCTTGCCATGGTGATACTCCTCAAACAGCACTATGCATACAAAGCCGGGGTCGCCCGCAAGCCTTGCCGAATAAACGTTAAGAGTGTGCCCGTCAAGCTCATATTCTTCAGAAAAGTCGTAATAGCCAAGCCTTTCGGTTGCCAAAACATCCTTCAATCGTTCCTCCGAGGGGACGATTTTCATAGTATGCTCTTCCTTATCCATGCCTATGTAATAGTCGTCGCACTCGTAAACCACAAAATCGGGAAGCTCTTCTTCCGACTCAGAAGCAGTTACCGGCTTTTCTACGGCTTGCGTATCAGCAGGCTTAGCCGGACTTAAAGCATTTACCGCTCTGCCGAAAAGCGTTTTGGGACTGTCCGTTCCGAACGGAAGAAACATTATCGCGGCAGTCAAACATATTCCGACCGCAACGTTTGCAACAGCCGTATAAATACCGCTTTCCTCCGACGAGTTTACCTTAATTAACGCCGCCGCCAAAACAGCAACAACAATAATAAAGAACAGCAAAATCAACACGTTTATAGAGTCGCCGCTTTCGGCACCGCTTTGTATCGTATCTGCATATTCAAAATACTTTTTGTCGAGCGTTAATCCCTCATATATTCCCTCGAATGTAACGATGTCGTTATTCCATTCCATACTATCGAACACATCATTCACATCGTCATTGGCATATGCATAGCCGTACATATAGCCGTTATCCTCATCATATATCCGAAAAAGATGTTCGTCCACCCCAAAAATCTCGTTGACATCATTTTGATAATACTCATCAAACAGCATAATCAAAACATATTCACGGTCGTCCGCAATTCTCGCCGCGTACACTTTAGTGGCGTGACCTGCAAACTCATACACGCCGGAAAAGTCGTAATAGCCAAGCCTTTCGCCGTCCTTGGTGCTTTCCAACCGCTCTTTTGAGGGGACTATCTCCATAACATGGTTTTCCTTGTCCATGCCTATGTAGTAATCTTCGCACTCGTAAACCACGAAATCGGGGAACTTCCTTTCTTTCGGCTCATCCACTTTTACCGGTTCCGGCTTATTGGGATTCAGCGCATAAACTGCTCTTCCGTAAAGGCTTTCAGGGGCCTTATCTCCGAAAGGCAGAAACAGTATCGAAATCATAAGGCAGGTTAGTACGGCGAGATTTGTAAAAATCCTGAATGATTCTTTGCAATTTCCCGAATTGACCTTGATTGTTACCGCCGTCAGCGCGGCAGCCAGAACAATAAAGAAGAATAAAACCAAAGCATTCATTGATCAGCACCCCTTTACAGCCGATAAATCTATTTTCAAACGCCGCCCTGAAAATATGCAAAACCGATCAGACCATATCATTAATTATACAATTCCGCCTTCATAATTATTGCATCCTCTATAGGGCTGTCGTAATAATTTTTTCTTTCCGAGATTTTTTTGAATCCATGCTTTTCATACAAGGCAATGGCAGGCGTATTCGACCTTCTTACTTCCAGAAAGACCTCGCCCTCAAACCCTTCAAACGCCTTTTTAAATAGCTCTCCGGCAATTCCTCTTCTCCGATACTCACTATCCACGGCAATACTGTCTATATTCATTTCATAAAAGCAGCTAAGCGCACAATACCCCGCCAAGACTCCATCCGCGATTGCCACAAGGGTTATAAACCCCTTTTCGGCAAGGCGATAGGCAAAATCGTCCTCATTCCAGGCGTCCGAATCAAAGCACTCCCGTTCGATTGCCAGTATATGGGGGATATCGCCCGCTTCGGCGTTCCTTATCTGAATCATTCCTGCCCGTCCTTACCGCTTATCAGCATGGTATAAAGCTCGCTCTTGGAAAGTCCCGAGGTCTTGGCGATTTCCCTGCAAGCGTCCGCCCCGCGCATACCCTTTGAAACAAGCTCCTTCACCTGCGCAAGCGCATCCTCCTGCGTAAGCGGCTTTATATCATCCTTAAAGCCTTCTACAATCAAAACGTATTCCCCGCGCGGCGGGTTATCCTCGCTGTAAAGATTCACAGCTTCCGAAAGGGTAGTCCTTATTATCTCCTCATGTATCTTTGTAAGCTCGCGGCAGAGGGTTATTTTTCTGTCGCCGAAGAACTTATAAAGGTCGTTCAGCGTTGCGATCACCTTGTGCGGGGCTTCGTAGAATATAAGCGTCCTTTCCTCGCGGGCGCAGGCGGAAAGGGTTTCGTAACGCGAGCGCTTTGCAACCGAAGGAAATCCCTCAAATGCAAACCGCGATGTATCAAGCCCGCTGACTGCAAGCGCGGAAATAAGCGCGCTCGGACCGGGCACAACCTCTGTCGGTATGCCGTTTTCGGCGCAGAGCC
>CALDFS010000108.1 GCA_937942105.1 uncultured Ruminococcus sp.
CTCGGAATATGTGATAGTAAACAGTTCCGACCTTAACACTCTTGAATCAAAAACAGAGGAAACAGTAAGGCGTATAAGGGAGAGATTCAATGTTTAAAAGATTTTGCGCCTTTATGCTTGCCGTGGGATTTATAGTTCTTCTTGCGGTATTCATGTTTGTCTATATGCCGTATTGGTTCAAAAGCGAAAGCTATCCCACCGAATATGAGGATATAGTTGAGCGATACAGCAAGGAATTCGGAATCGATAAGGCGTTTGTATTCGCAGTGATAAGAACAGAGTCCAACTTTAATCCGGACGCCGTTTCGGAAGCCGGAGCAATAGGGCTTATGCAGATTATCGAGGATTCCTTCGACTGGGTATCAAAAAAGCTCGGACACGATGAGCTTAAGTTTGATGATATGTTTTCTCCGGAATACAGCATTGAATACGGCTGCTTTATGCTTGGATATCTTTATAATAAATTCGGAAGCTATGAGCTTGCCGCGGCGGCGTATCATTCCGGGATGGGCAAGGTATCCTCGTGGATAGAATCAGGCGAGGTCGATGCCGATAATCCCGATATAAACGATTTTAAGGGCAGCAATACCCGACATTATGTTAACAAGATAATGAGGGCATATAATAAATACTTAGAACTTGAAGAAAGGAACAAATAGTTATGGAAAACAAGGTAAAATCAGAAGGCGAAAAACTTCAGGAAAAGCTGTTTTCTCAGAAGAAGAACGGTATTCTGAAGCTGACAGAAGAAGAAATCAAGCAGGTAGACGATTTCTGCGAGGGCTACAAGGTATTTTTGGATAAGGGTAAAACCGAACGCGAAGCTGTTTCTGCCGCTATTGAGCTTGCAAAGGCTAATGGCTTTACAGAGTATGACCCCAAGCACAAATACTCCGCAGGTGATAAGGTATACTACTCCAATCGCGGAAAGAGCATTATTTTGTGTACCTTCGGCACAGAGCCTATTGAAAAAGGCGTTAAAATCAACGCCGCTCATATAGATTCACCCAGACTCGACTTAAAGCAGCACCCGGTTTACGAATCCAATGAGCTTTGCCTTTTAAAGACACACTACTATGGCGGCATCAAGAAATATCAATGGTCTACCGTTCCGTTGTCTTTGCACGGCGTTATCTTTAAGGCTAACGGCGAAAAGGTAACGGTTAATATCGGCGAAGACGAATCCGACCCCATATTCTTAGTAACAGACCTTCTTCCTCACCTTGCGCAGGAGCAGTCCAAGAGGACCCTTGGCGACGGCATAAGGGGAGAGGAGCTTAACATTCTCATTGGTTCAAGACCGTTCAGGGATGATAAGGTATCCGAAAAAGTAAAGCTCAACATCCTTTCTATATTGTTTGACAAGTACGGAATTGTCGAGGATGATTTCATTTCCGCCGAATTAGAAGCTGTTCCGGCGTTCAAGGCTAAAGATGTCGGCTTTGACAGAGGGCTTGTCGGCGCATACGGTCAGGATGACAGAGTATGTGCTTATACCGCACTCATGGCCGCTCTTGAAACAACCGCGCCCAAGACCACCTGCGTTACCGTTCTTACCGATAAGGAGGAAATCGGAAGCGTTGGAAATACCGGATTGCAGAGCGCATATCTTAAGTACTTCATCTTCTCGCTTGCCGAAAGCGCTGGCGTTACCTGCCCCGAGGTTATCGCGAATTCATCCTGCCTTTCAGCAGACGTAAGCGTAGCATTCGACCCAACATTCCCGGACGTTTGCGAGCCTAAGAATTCATCCTACTGCAACTACGGCGTTGCGATGTGCAAATACACCGGCTCGCGCGGTAAATCCGGCTGCAACGACGCTAACGCTGAATTCGTATCCTGTGTAAGAAACCTCTTCGACTCCAACGGAGTTATCTGGCAGACCAGCGAGCTTGGCAGAGTTGATTTAGGCGGCGGTGGAACTGTCGCCGCATATATCGCCAACCTCGGCATAGATGTTGTGGACGTCGGAGTTCCGGTGCTTTGCATGCATGCTCCTTATGAGGTAACAGCAAAGCTTGACGTTTACATGGCATACAAGGGATTTGCGGTATTCTTCAATAACTGATAGTAAGTCTTTCGTAATATTTCCGGCGCAGAACCGTATTTCGGCGGCTCTGCGCTGATTTTTATGCTCCTTGGAAAAATAATCGTCATTTGTGTTTCGACAATTATCTTATACCGTTGGGTCTACAATAATATCGGTGATGTTAATGACGATCTACCTTGACACCCTTGTAATAGTCAATACATATATAAGCTGGATAATGCTGTTAATATCTGCGCGGCTTGCGCGAATAACTGCGCCGCCGGTGCGCCTTGCCATTGGCGCGGCGATAGGGGGATTATCCTCACTGCTGATTCTAATCAATTCCGAGAATACCGCCGTCAGTATCGCTGTCCTGTTCGCAAAGCTGTTCGCTGTTATTCTGGCTGCGGGAGCGGTATTTTTCAAGAAGCAAATGTCCAAAAAGAAGCTTGCAGCGTCCTTTATGATTTTCGCGGCGGTGAATATAGCTTTCGGCGGGATAGTTTATCTTGCCCAATCCATTCTTAAAACTAAAGTAATTTATTTCAGTGGGGCAAGCTACTATTTCGATATCCCGCTTCCGGAGCTTATTGTTTTAACCGCTGTTGTGTATGTGGTGATAGTGGTAGCCTCGCATTTTACCTCGCACGTGTGCGATGTCAGCCACTCGTACAGAGTATATATATCGGTTGGCGGCAAAAGCTTTTCGCTTGACGGCGTTGCGGACACCGGAAACACCGTTACCGAGCTGGTAAGCGGCAGACCCGTGGTTATCTGCACCGGAATAAATTATTCTCCTCCGAATGATAAGGGAGTATATGCCGTGCCTTATTCCACGGTTGATTCGCAAGGTCTTTTATATGCCTACATGCCGGATAGTATCGAAATAGAAAGCGAATCAGGAAATATAAAGGACGCGTTTGCCTTGGTTGCTTTTACGGAAAAGGGCGACAAGCGCGCAGTCTTCAACCCCAAAATACTATGTTGATAGGAGAAAAAACAATGCTGATAAAAATTATTGTTGAAAAAATAAGATTGTTGCTCGGTCATGACCCGCTCGATTATGTAAACGGCTCGGAATCACTTCCGCCGCCGCTAAAAGCAAGTGAAGAGCAGGAGGTTTTCAAGCTTTTAGAGAAGAATCCGAAAGCCGCCCGTGAAAAGCTAATAACCCATAACCTTCGATTGGTGGTTTACATATCCAAAAAATTTGAGTCTACGGGAATAGGTATTGAAGACCTTGTGTCCATCGGAACAATAGGGCTTATAAAGGCGGTGAACACCTTTAACCCCAATAAAAACATCAAGCTTGCAACCTACGCTTCGCGCTGCATCGAGAACGAGATACTGATGTATCTGCGCAAAACCACACAGCAGCGAAGCGAGATATCCATAGATGAGCCTCTCAACATCGACTGGGACGGCAACGAGCTGCTTTTATCCGATGTTATAGGCACCGACAATGACGAGGTAAGCCAGCATATTGAAAGCGAAACCGAAAGGGAAGTTCTGATTCAAGCCGTAAACGCACTAAAAGGACGCGAAAAGCTGATAATGCAGATGCGCTTCGGCTTAAACGGCAACAAGGAAATGACCCAGAAGGAGGTCGCTGATGTCGTGGGCATATCGCAGTCGTATATATCAAGGCTTGAAAAGCGTATACTCAAGGATCTGAAAAAGGAGCTTGAGGCCATCTGCTGATGCTGTTATACACTTGATTTTATCCGGGAAAGCGCGTTTTTCTCCAAGCGAGAAACCTGCGCTTGGGATATTCCTATTTCGTTTGCAACCTCAACCTGCGTTTTTCCCTGATAGAATCTTAGATAGAGGATGTTCTTTTCGCGGTCTGATAGGGTCTTTATAGCCTCACGCAAGAGAAGCTCGTCTATCCAGCCCTCGTCGCTGGAGGAATCGCCGAGCTGGTCGAGCATATAAACAGCGTCCCCTGAGCTGGAATATACCGGCTCATATATAGAAACCGGCTCGCTGATTGATTCCAAAGCGATAACAACATCAGACTTATCCACTCCGATTTCCTTGGAGATTTCCGCCGGCGTTGGCTCGTTGTTGTTCTGATTTAAGAGCTTCTCGCGCGCCTGCATTGCCTTGTATGCCAGATCCCTTGTAGAGCGTGAAACCCGGATGGCATTGTTGTCCCTTAAATAACGTCTTAGCTCGCCTGATATCATGGGAACGGCATAGGTTGAAAATTTGACGTCCAGATTCACGTCAAAATTGTCTATTGCCTTAATAAGTCCTACTACTCCCACCTGAAACAAATCGTCCGCCGGAGCCCCGCGGGACATGAATTTCTGTATTACGCTCAAAACAAGGCGCAGATTGCCCTGGATAAGCTCTTCGCGCGCAGCCTTGTCGCCGGCTCGGGTCTTTTTAAGAAGCTCTGTTTTCTTTTCCTCAGATAATACCTTTAGCTTTGAGGTGTTCACACCGCTTATTTCAACTTTGTTATACTGCATGGCTATCTCCCAAAAATGAATTTAATCAAATTATTGCCGAAGAATAATCCATGTATTCACAAATTGAGTATGTACATTTTGGCAAATCAAAAATTTAAAAAATACTTGACAAACAGATTTTCGCATGGTAATATATAGTATCGACTGTGATGGGAATAAGTAGCGTGCCCTATAGCCTTTAGAGAGCTTTTGGCTGGTGAGAAAAAGCGGCTTAATGCACCGTGAATACATCCCGGAGTCCGTTTTCCGAACCATTTTAATCAGTAGGGAAACGCGGAACGGCGCACGTTATAAACGCCATCGAGGCTATCTTTTCAGATAGTAAATTGAGGTGGTACCACGTTTATAATCGTCCTCTGGCAATAATATGTCAGAGGAATTTTTATTTTGAAAGGACGAATAGTATGGGAATTTATGAAGAATTAAAAGAGCGCGGACTTATCGCTCAGGTGACCGATGAGCCCCTTATAAAGGAGCTTATAAACAGCGGAAAGGCAACCTTTTATATCGGCTTTGACTGCACGGCAGACAGCCTGACGGCCGGTCACTTTATGGCGTTGACGCTTATGAAGCGTTTACAGATGGCCGGAAACCGCCCGATAGCCCTTATCGGCGGAGGTACTACCATGATTGGCGACCCCTCTGGAAGAAGCGATATGAGAAAGATGCTCACCCGTGAGGATATCAATCACAATGCCGAGTGCTTCAAACGTCAGATGTCAAAGTTCATCGAGTTCGGCGAAGGCAAAGCTATGATGGTAAACAACGCCGACTGGCTTTTGAATCTTAACTATGTAGACCTTCTGCGCGAGGTTGGCGCCTGCTTCTCGGTAAACAATATGCTCCGCGCCGAGTGCTATAAGCAGAGGATGGAGAAGGGGCTTTCCTTCCTTGAATTCAACTACATGATAATGCAGTCCTACGATTTCTACTACCTGTTCAAGAATTACAACTGCAATCTTCAGTTCGGCGGCGACGATCAGTGGTCTAACATGCTCGGCGGAACAGAGCTTATAAGAAGAAAGCTAGGCAAGGACTCCAGCGCAATGACAATAACCCTTCTAACCGACTCCAACGGAATGAAGATGGGCAAAACAGCAGGCAACGCCGTATGGCTCGACCCCAATAAGACCCCGCCGTATGATTTCTTCCAGTACTGGCGCAACGTTGGGGATGCTGACGTTATCAAGTGCATAAAGATGCTTACCTTCCTGCCGCTTGACGAAATCCGTGAGATGGAAACATGGGAAGGCTCGCAGCTCAACAAGGCCAAGGAAATTCTTGCCTATGAGCTTACAAAGCTTGTTCACGGCGAGGAGGAAGCAAACAAGGCGCTTTCAGCTGCAAAAGCGGTGTTTGCAGGCTCCGGCACGAGCGAGAATATGCCAACAGTAGAATTTGCACAGGACTCGCTCGGAATTCTTGACGTTATGGTAACAGCAAAGCTTGCTCCTTCAAAGGGCGAAGCAAGAAGGCTTATTCAGCAGGGCGGAGTGACCCTTAATGATGAAAAGGTTACCGACACCAACACAATAGTTGATTTATCCTCCGGCGCAATTATCAAAAAGGGCAAGAAGATTATAGTTAAGCTTATAAAAAAATAAGCGGGCATATAAGAAAGGAGTGACGTTGATATGAGAATGAAAAGGGTGATTGTCTGCCTTGCTATTGCGGTCAGCGTCATTCTTTTTGCCAATTCGACCGTCTTGTTCGCAGCGGATGAGGTTATGTATACCACCGGCAGGTCAAATGTAAGGCAGGGTAAGGGAACAGATTACAAAATTCTTACCACCCTTGATAAAGGCTCTGAGGTAAAGGTGATTGAAAACAGCGGCGACGGCTGGCTTCTTATTGATTACGGCGGAAAGACCGGGTATATTTCCGCAGACCTTCTTTCTGAGGACGGAAGCAAGCCCAAGGACAATTCAAGCAAAAACGAAATCGAATGCAGCTACGAAATGGATAATGAAACACTTGAAAATCTTCAGGCGGCAATTGACGGATTCGACGGTAAGATCGGCTTCTACGCTATTACTCAGGACGGATTGACAGAAATCAGCTATAATGCTGATACTCGCTTCTTTGCCGCTTCGGTTACAAAGGTTCCGATGTGCATGTATATATGCCAGTGCTTTGAAAACGGCGAAGCTGACGAGATGCGTGCAGTCCACGATATCTCTAAAAAGCCAAAAAGCAGGAAGGAGGATATGGGGCTTAGAAATCATCCTCAATACTACCCCGAGCCGCTGTGGCGCTTTTACGGCGAAAACGTGTTGACACATGACCTTTACCGTACACGTGATTTAATGGTTATGG
>CALDFS010000109.1 GCA_937942105.1 uncultured Ruminococcus sp.
AATCGTGGTTATAACAAGCGTTGCCATGGCGGACGGCAAAAACTGCAACGTCGGCTACGACCGCGCAAATAACGCATTCTGGAGAGTAACCTATGAGCGCGTGCCAAGGCTTTATCCCGGAACGGGGGACTTGTTTGCAAGCGTCCTTACCGGCGGACTTCTTTTGGGCGACAGTCTGCCGATAGCCATAAGCCGTGCAACGGATTTCTGCGAATACGCCATAAAAACAACCTTCGGCTATGGCACAGACCCGCGTGAGGGTGTAATGCTGGAAAAGTGCCTTCCGATGCTGATATCAAATCAAAGCTTTGTGGATTATACCTCCATGTGAAATGAGGACATATGAAAAGAAAGAGATTAGACCGCGACCTTTGGGGATTTTCACATTTTCCATACTATCAGATGAGGATAGACTGTGATGAGTTTCATGGTATTGCGTGCGTAATAAAGCTTATAAGCGGTGAAGCCTGCTTTTGGAATATGAAAAGAGGCGGAAGGCTTCCTGTTTGCTCTGGCGGCATGACCTGGCTACAGCTTATACCGGATGGTAAGAACAGGCTTATAACCGCAACGTTCCTGCCTGAAAGCAAAGAGCTGAATGATATAACCTATCCTTATAGATTGTCGGTCTGCTATGTCGATGTAATCGCCGGATTCGATTACGACCCTGACGGCGTGATTGCATATAAGGACGAATATTTAGACGTAATTTTCAATATGTACGGCGATGTTACCGTTGACGACAGGGACGAGCTTGACGCAGCTTATAAGTACGGCGAGCTGAGCAGGGAAGAGTATCGTTCGGCAATAAGTGAGGCTGAAAGCATAGTTCGGGATTATACCAAGAATTTGGAGCATACCGGAAAGCAGCTTCTGAATATACTTAAAATCTGCGAAACTTATATTGAAAACGGACTAAAGGATATGAAGGAGCAATAACCGCAAATCCATAATCAAATAAAGGATGTGGAAAATAAGCATGAACCTAAACGTTGTTTTGGTTGAACCGCAGATACCGCAGAACACAGGCAACATATCGCGCACCTGCGCCGTTACCGGGGCGCGGCTGCATCTTGTAAAGCCCATGGGCTTTGCCGTTACCGATAAGAATTTAAAGCGAGCGGGTCTTGATTATTGGGACAAGCTGGATATCACATATTACGACAGCTTGCAGG
>CALDFS010000110.1 GCA_937942105.1 uncultured Ruminococcus sp.
GAGCAGGATGACCGCAGTGACGATATGGAAAATAATCTGCGGAAAGGGCACATTGCCCGGTTGAACGCAGGCTCCTGCAGTGCGATGGCTGGCGCTGTGTATCTGGATATTTTGTCTAATCTGGAGCGTATCGGCGATCATGCTGTAAACCTGGCACAGGCTGTGCTGGAGGATCAGAAACAGGCTTAAAATGGTTCTGATGGCGGAGCTTTAGCAGGCATTATCTGAAGTAAAAATAGTTTGAAGTTTTATCATGAAAATGAATTAGGAGGGGCGGTTGCATGAACAGTGTTTTGTTTAATGTGACCGCTCTTTTTTGAGAGAGGAAGAAACAAGATGAGTATTGTAATTGTAGTTGCGTTATTTTTATTGGGGATTTTCCTGATTGTAAAAGGCGGCGATCTGTTTGTGCATGCGTCCACCTGGATTGCGGTAAAATCAGGGATTCCAAAGTTTATCATCGGCGCTACCATCGTGAGCCTGGCTACCACGCTGCCCGAATTGCTGACCTCTGCGATCGCTGCTATGGGCGGCAAAGCAGATATTGCTGTGGGCAACGCTGTTGGCTCTGTAACTGCCAACACCGGTATTATTCTTTCTGTTGCGATACTTTTCATGACCATAGCAATTCCCCGCAAAAAGTATTTAGTTAAGGGGCTTTTGCTTATCGGCGCTATCATAATGGTATGGGTAGGAAGCCTTGGCTCCGAGCCGAGACATTTTTCGATGATCGCAAGCATAGTTTTGTTTGTTATTTTCGCGGTTTATGTTTTCGAGAACATAAAGTCAGCAAAGGCTGACCGCTCCACAGAGGAAAAGCCGTCCTTTACCAAAAAGGATGTTGTTATAAAGATTGTGTTCTTCGTGCTGGGCGCTGTCATGCTGGTTATAGGCTCTGACCTTTTGGTAGACCACGGCTCCGCCATTGCCGCAGCCATAGGCATACCCGAGGCTATTATAGCCATAACCATGGTTGCAATAGGAACATCCCTGCCCGAGCTGGTAACTACCATCACCGCGATTGTCAAGAAGCAGTCGGGTCTTTCCGCAGGCAACATAATCGGCGCGAACGTTATCGACCTTTCGCTTATTCTGCCGCTGTCCTCGATCGTATCCGGCGGCAGACTTGAAATATCCAAGCAGGGCTATATGCTTGATATGCCCGCCTGCCTTGCCATAGTCGCTGTTGCAATTATTCCGACGCTGTTCACCGAGAAGTTCAAAAAATGGCAGGGTGCGCTTATGCTCTGCCTGTATGCCGGATATCTGGCAATAGCAATGACCTGCTTCACGGCATGATAATATCATAATGCCGCAAAAACAGCCGCCCCGCTTTTCGCAAGCGAATATAAACGCTGACAAAATTATGCTTATGAAATCTGATATATTTAACTACGGCAAATGGATATGCCCCCGAAGGCTTGCGGGGCTGGCACCTATAGATGTTTACTCTTCTCAATTTATAAAAGGTGAAATTCATCCCTCGCAAGAGCTGAATAATATTCGGTTTTACGTAAAAAAGCGTTTTAATGTAAACCATGTCGGTCCGAGGGCATATATCCGCGTCTCTGCCGATGACTACTATAAGCTATATATCAACGGAAGCTTTGTAGGTCAGGGTCCCGCGCAGGGGTATCACACCTGTTACTATTGGAACGAATTTGACGTTACAGCCCTGATTAAAGACGGCGAAAATGAAATCTGCGCGGATGTTTACTATCAGGGACTTATAAATCGAGCTTATCAGAGCGGCGATGGAAGACTTGGATTTATAGCCGAGCTTTACTTGAATTCCGACTGTGTGCTTTATACCGATTCAAGCTGGGAAAGCGCTTTTATCAAAGGCTATGCCCCAAGCCATATAATCGGCATGAACACCATGTTCTCGGGGAATTTTGACGCAAGAGCCGGAATAAGCGAATGGCAGCCCTGCTCCGAAATTGTCACCGACCATATCTTCAGCCCATACCCTGCAAAGCCGCTTCAGGTATATGAAAAGCAGCCCTTAGCAGTAGAGCCGTTGAAAACCGGCGGCTGCTTATACGATTTCGGCGAGGCGATAACCGGCACTCTGCGCATCAGTGCAAGGGGTGAAGCCGGTTTGCGGATTCGCATCCTCTGCGGCGAGGAGCTTGACGACTGCGGCAATGTTCGCTATAATATGCGCTGCGGCTGCCTTTGTGAGGAGTATTGGACTTTGGCGGGCGGCGGCGGAGATTACGAGCAATACGATTACCGCGGCTTCCGCTATGCGGCAGTGATTCCGCAGGAAGGTGTGGAAATAACCTCAGTAAAAGCAATTGTAAGGCACTATCCCTTTGACGACGGATATTGCGAGCTGGAAACATCCTCGCCGATATTAAAGGGCGTATGGGATATCTGCAAAAACGGCGTCAAATACGGCTCGCAGGAGTGCTTTGTTGACTGCCCCACCCGCGAAAAGGGACAGTATGCCGGGGATCTGACGGTAACGAGCGCCTCGCATCTGATTCTTACCGGCGATACGTCTCTTCTGAAAAAGGCGATAGACAACCAAATGCAGTCGGCTAAGATAAGAAAAGGTCTGCTGGCGGTTACTCCCGGCTCCTTTTTGCAGGAGATAGCCGACTATTCATTCCAGTTCCCGATTTTAGCCCTGCGGTATTACAACGCAGTTGGCGATAAGGAATATCTGAAAGAGAATCTGAGCGTTTGTGAGGGGATAATATCCCACTTCGGAAAATACGCACGCGGGGATGGGCTTTTGTGCCGCGTAACAGACGAATGGAATCTTGTTGACTGGCCTGATAACCTGCGCGACGGTTACGATTTTCCGCCAAAGGAAAGCGTTGAGCCGCACAACGTAATCAATGCGTTTTATATCGGATGTGTAATTGAAACCGAGCAGATAAGGGATATTCTGGGCGTATCCTGCAAAAAGGTAAGCCCGGCGCTTATAGCAGCCTTCAACCGTGAATTTTACGATGCCGAATCGGGCCTATACCGCGACAGGCAGGGAAGCAGCCATATTGCTTTGCACTCAAATATCCTGCCGGCATTTTACGGCTTTATAAAGCAAGGCTCAAGGCGCGCCATAGGGGATTTCATAGTAAAAAAGGGCTTAAGCTGCGGAGTGTATATGGCATACTTCCTGCTAAAGGCGCTTTGCCGCCTTGGGCGGTATATGGATGCTTACTCGCTGATAGTATCAACAGGCGAGCATTCGTGGTACAATATGCTGCGTGAGGGTGCAACCACCTGCTTTGAAGCCTGGGGCAAGGAGCAGAAGTGGAACACAAGCCTTTGCCATCCGTGGGCGAGCGCTCCTATAAGCGTTCTGGCTGAGGATATCCTGCCCATCCACCCCGAGCTGGGGCGGATTGTTTACCGCAAGGATTGACAAGGCGAAAAATTAATAATTTCTCCGCCCATTTTAAGGCAAAGCTATTGACAACGGCATCGCAATGTGATATCATTTTGATATCACATTGCGATAAGCTATATTATCTGTGATAAGAAAGGGAATAAGCCATGTTAAGAATCGAGCATCTTACAAAATCCTACGGCGATAAGGTCGCCGCTTCGGATATCTGCCTTCACATTCAGCCCGGGGAGATTTACGCTTTCATCGGGCATAACGGCGCGGGCAAAACAACCGTTATAAAATCCTGCTGCGGGCTTCTGAACTTTGAAGCGGGCGAGGTATATATCAACGGCAAGTCGATAAAGCGCGAGCCTATCGCCTGCAAGCGCGAAATGGCTTATCTGCCTGATAACCCGGATTTGTATGAATACCTTACCGGCGTTAAGTATCTCAACTTCATTGCGGATATCTACGGCGTTTCCAAGGAGGACCGTAAGGCGAAGATGGATAAGTATGCCGAAATGCTGGGCATAGCCGGCGATTTGGGTCAGCCGATATCCTCCTACTCCCACGGCATGAAGCAGAAGCTTGCGGTTATCTCGGCTCTTATTCACGACCCCAAGCTGATCATAATGGATGAGCCGTTTGTTGGACTCGACCCTGTTGCCGCCCATCAGCTTAAGGGAATCATGCGGGAAATATGCGACAACGGCGGCGCCATCTTCTTCTCCACCCACGTTTTAGAGGTAGCAGAAAAGCTCTGCGACAGGGTAGCTATAATAAAGCAGGGCAGGATAATCGCCAACGGAAGCATGGCTCAGGTAAAGGGAGACAGCTCCTTAGAGGACGTATTCTTAGAGCTTGCCGAAACCAATTCGTAATCGGAAAGGCGGGCTTAACATATGCTTAAACATCTTGTAAAAATAAAGCTTTTAGGGCTTTTAGGCTCAATGGGCGGCAAATCCGCCAAGGCTAAAAAAGGTATATCCAAGGGCAAGCTTGTTCTTCTGGCGATACTTTACATCTATGTGCTTGTAGTCTTTGGATTTTTGTTTGGCTCGATGTTCTCACAGCTTACCGTATTCAGCCAGATAGGAGTCGGCTGGATGTACTTTGCGATATACGCCATTATAAGCTTTGTTCTTATGATAATCGGCAGCGCGGCCATAGCCAAGACCCAGATCTTTGACGCCAAGGATAATGATCTGCTTCTTTCCATGCCGATACCGCCTTCGTATATAATCATATCAAGAATTCTGACCCTTGTTGTCACCAACTTCGCCTATTTCCTTTCGGTGCTTATACCTGCCGTTATAGTCTGGGCGACGCATGTTGGATTCAGCGTGCCGGGGGCTATAGCCTTTATAATCCTTTCAGCAGGGCTGCTGCTCCTTTCAACTGCGATGGGCGTGCTTATGGGATGGCTTATTGCGCTGGTATCGCGGAAAGCAAAGTCGAAAACTCTTATTTCGGTTATATTCACACTGGGATTTCTGGCTATATACTTTTACTTCTACACCTCCGCGCAGAAGTATCTGGAGCTTATCGTTCAGAACGGCGCTGTAATTGCCGGCAAGCTTAAGGTGGTTCTGCCGCTTTATTGGTTCGGCTCCGCCATCTGCGACGGAAACGTGGTTTATATGCTTCTTGCCATGCTGGT
This sequence comes from uncultured Ruminococcus sp., assembly GCA_937942105.1. Taxonomy (GTDB): domain Bacteria; phylum Bacillota; class Clostridia; order Oscillospirales; family Ruminococcaceae; genus Faeciplasma. The sequence continues at coordinate 5,004 of CALDFS010000110.1, forward strand.
ATGCGTAATACCGTTTGCGGCAGTATTCTGGGTGATTTCAAAGACCTTTAACCGCATAGTCACAGATTCCCACGCAACTGTGCGAATCAAGGAGAAAAAGGTGAGGTTCGAAGCTGTATCTCCCCAAAAGGCGCTTTTGCGGCGCGAGATTAGCCATGTTTTTGCCAGCGCACCCTATCTTCTCAACTCCGGCTTGGGCGTTGTTATGGGAATAATAGCGGCTGTGGTCATTATAGTAAAGAAGGATATGTTTGCGGTTCTTTTTGCCAATATAGATATGGCTCAGAACATAATTGCTTCGCTTTTGATATGCGCGGCTATCTTCCTTATAGGAATGATATATTTCACCTCTGCAACCATATCGATAGAGGGCAAAACCCTTTGGATTCTGCGCAGTCTGCCGATGTCGAGCAAGGATATCCTTGTTTCCAAGCTGAAATTCCATATATTTGCCACGGCTCCGGTTTCGGTCATGATGTGGATAGCAATAAACGTTGCCTGCTATGTAAACTGGGCGTTCGTTATCTATTCCTTCCTGATTCTTGCGGTGTACACCCTTCTGACCGCCAATATAGGCATGATTGAGAATCTGCGGCACCCCATGCTTGACTGGACGGATGAAGCAGTAGCGGTAAAAAGCGGAATGAGTGTTATGTTTACTATGTTTATAAACATGGCAATAACCTTCCTGCCGCTGCTG
>CALDFS010000111.1 GCA_937942105.1 uncultured Ruminococcus sp.
AGGATGGCATTTTCCGCCTTCTGGGTGAAAAAACGGAGATTTTTGGATGCTCCAGGACCGATGCAGGAGTTCACGCAAACGAATATGTGTTCTCGATGAAGCTTGACAGCACAATTAGTGAGCGCGGAGTGGTTTTTGGTCTTAACGGAGTTTTGCCCAAGGATATATCCATACTATGCTGTGAGCGCGTGGAGGACGATTTCCACGCAAGATATAACTGCCGCGGCAAGGAATATGTATATCTTATCCACAATTCTGAGATAAGAAATCCGTTTTACGAGGATACTCTTTACCGAAGCTGGTATCCTATCGATGAAAAAAAGCTCAATATCGCCTGCAAGGATTTTATCGGCACGCATGATTTCAAATCATTTTGCTCCACCGATACCGACAAGGTGGGAACTGTAAGAACGGTATATGATTTCAGCGTCCGGCGTGATGGGGATATTGTTAAGTTTACAGTCAGCGGGGATGGCTTTTTATATAACATGGTAAGAATAATGGTGGGAACATTGCTATTTATTAACGATGGAAAAATGGAGCTTCATGCAATTCCCGGCATTATCTCAGCTATTGACAGAACTGCCGCCGGAAAGACTGTTCCGCCGCATGGTTTGTATCTTAACAGGGTATTTTATTAGCTGCTTGTATTATTACGTTGAATTCTTTATAGTGTAAAGAAAGGGATGAATAAATGTCTTCGGTAAATTCGTTTGAAACTGATATGCGCAAGCTCAGACGCAAACGAAAGCGCAAAAGAATCGCCAAAAACATTATGGCTGTATTGGCAGTGCTGATAGTTTCTTTTGTAGTATACCTTTCAAGAAGCCTTTGGCTGCCGCATTTTGAGGGTATTTTAGAGAGAAGCTTCAATAGGAATAATCCGGACGAAGCTGAACTCAGCCGCTTTCCGATAGATGTCAGCAGGAAGGTAAATGTAGATATAGACTGTATGGATGACTGCTGGCTGTTGTTTGCCGATACATCGTTTTCCACCATGAATCCCGATGGTGACGAAATTTTCAGCGTTTATCTTCCGTACACCAATCCCATTGTCGAAGCCACTTCAAAAAGAGCTCTTGTTTATGATATGGGCGGATATAATTTCAGCGTTGTGAACCGAAAGAGCGAGGTATTCTCGAAAAAGCTTGAGAATCAGATACTTTTTGCAAGCGTTGGCGAAAAGGGCAATGTTGCTGTTGTCACTTCTACCGATAAGTATCAGTCTTACCTGACTGTTTATGATAAAAACGGCACCGAGATATATCACTGGGCGGACGGCAACCTTATTACCGCCGTAACGCTTGACGATTCAGGAAGCAAAGCTCTTGTTTCTTCAGTATATGCTGTCGGCGGCGGCTTCAAGTCTGCTATCAGTATATTAGACTTTTCAAAAACCGAGATTGTTGCCAAAACATCGCCGATTGAAACCCTTTGCCTGAGCGTTGAGTATACCTCAAAGCAGGGCTTCTGGGTTTTGGGCGATAGTGCACTGTTCCGCTTTAATTCTGACTGCGAGCTTCAGTATTCCTATAAATTCGGATATGATATTTCTGGCTTTGTTATGAAGGACGACCTTTGCGCCATAAGGTTTGAAGCAGTCGACGGTAAATCGACTTACATATCGTTGTTCGATTCAAATGTGGATAATGCCTATGAAATCAGCTATAGCGACAAAGTTAACTGCATGGATATATACGATGGCAGAATATATATAAATGTCGGAACGCTTCTTAATGCGGTTGATTATACCGGCAAGACCATCGGAACCACTCATGTCGATTCAGACTGCCGCGACTTTGCTATCTGCCGTGGAAATGTGTATACTATGGGATATAAAAGTATTAATAAGCAGGAGCTGAATACACTGAGCTGATTATGGTCTGATTAGAGAGGATTTGACACTTTTGTATGGCACAATATGCTTTGCACGTGCTATAATGTTGTAAAAAAGGAGAGAATATGGAGAACTTATATTGGTTTTATGATGTATGTGTTATCGGAATATTGATTATAGCCGTTTACTGCGGTGCCAAAAAAGGACTTATGAAGTCGGTTGTTATGACGGTTCTGATAGTTGCCTCGTTTGCTGTGAGCTGGTTTGCCGCTGAGGCTGTTGGTCCGTTTGTATATGATAGATTCGTTAAAGACAAAATCGTAAACGCCTTCATGGAGAGCGCCGACAATAAGGACCCCGCAGGAATAGTTTCCTCTGCGATATCTGCCGGAGATTACGGCGTTGATATGTCGCCTGATGATGTCAATGAGATAATAGAAAGCAAGCCTGACTTTTTCTCTGAGCTTGCTTCGAGTATGCGCAAAAACGGCTCCCCTGAAAACGAAGATGTCATAAGAGACAGTGTTGAAAGCTCTGTAACTCCGATGATTTTAGATGTCCTGCTCGATGATATTGTGTCTTCTGATTATATACGCCAGGCACTGGATACGGTAGGTGAAGCAACCGGCAAGGTTGGAAAAGTCGTTTCGGCGTTCATAAGCGGCTCCCGCGAGGAGGTTGCAAATGCCGCTGAGCAGAATCTTATAGCGCCGGTTCTTATATGGCTTTTTAAGGCGATCGTTTTCGTTGTTCTTATGCTTGTTTTAAGGTTGATAATCGGTCCAGTTTCAAATGCGTTCAAGGCGGTCAACAAAATACCGATAGTTGGTCCTGTAAACGTGCTTTTCGGCGGTGCTTTGGGCGCTGTCGAGGGAGTGGTTGTGGTTTATGTTATATCAATAGTTATTAAAGCGGTAGTAAACGTTACAGGAAGCTCTCTAATTTTTCTGAATACGCAGACAATTAATATGACTAAGCTGTTTTTAAAGTTCTATAATTTTGATATTATCGGGTATTGGTTCAAATAATTTTTAACGTCTTTAATCGATTTTTCATTCAAATTTCACCGTTGAGTGATAATATAATTCAATTCGATGCCATAGTAACAGCAGCTGAGCATTGTAAACATTTCGGTATGGTATCGTTTTATCTTGGCTTTTATATGAAAGAAAGGAATGTCTCGAAATATCGGGGCATTACGGTAAAAAATAATGCTTTGTTCCAGATGCAAAAAAAGACCTGCCGCCGTTTTTATAACAACAATGAACGGCAATGAAAAGAAAAACGAGGGGCTCTGCCTTTATTGCGCACGCCAGCTCGGAATTCCGCAGGTCGATGAATATATGAAACAGATGGGCATTTCCGATGATGACCTTGAAGCGCTTACCGAAGCGATGAGTGAGGACGGCGATTCCTTTGAGATGGGCGGAACCGGAGCTATGCCTAACTTCATCTCCAATCTTTTGGGCAAGTTCGGCGGAAATTCCGATCAGCAGAATAATGCTCAAAACGGAGCTTCCCAGCAGAATTCAAATCGAAAGAAGGATAAGGATGGGGAGCAGAAAAAGGAAAAGGAGCTGAAATTCCTTGGAACCTACTGCACCAACCTTACTCAGCGCGCCGCTGAGGGAAAGCTTGATAAGATAGTTGGCAGAGATAGGGAAATAGGCAGGGTTTTGCAGATACTTTCCCGCCGTCAAAAGAATAACCCTTGCCTAATAGGCGAGCCGGGCGTCGGTAAAACCGCCATAGCCGAGGGCATTGCTCAGAAGATAGTTTCGGGTGATGTTCCGTTTAATATCAAGAATAAGCAGCTTTATCTTTTAGATCTTACGGCACTTGTCGCGGGAACGCAGTTCCGCGGCCAGTTTGAAAGCCGCATCAAGGGGCTTTTGCAGGAAGTCAAGAAAGAGGGAAATGTTATTCTGTTTATAGACGAGGTTCATAACCTTGTCGGAACGGGCGACAGTGAAGGAACCATGAACGCCGCAAATATCCTGAAGCCTGCGCTTTCAAGGGGCGAGGTTCAGGTTATCGGAGCAACTACATTCAACGAATACCGCAAGTATATTGAAAAGGATTCCGCACTTGAACGCCGCTTCCAGCCGGTAACAGTTACAGAGCCTACTGTTGACGATACAGTAAACGTACTCTTCGGCATAAGAAAGTATTATGAGGATTTCCATCACGTTAAGATTTCCGATTCGGCGCTGAGGATGTGCGCGGTTCTATCCGAAAGATATATAAAT
>CALDFS010000112.1 GCA_937942105.1 uncultured Ruminococcus sp.
GCGGAGCATATTAAGCCTTATCCATGCGGCGCAAAAGGCGTCCTGCGCGGCATCCTCGGCGATATGCGGGTTATGTATGACCGCATAGGCGGCGGCGCGGGCAGACTTTTCATGCCGCTTAACAAGAGCTTCATACGCCGTATCGTTTCCGGCAAGCGTTAAGAGCACTAAGGTTTCGTCGGACATATCCATATATGCCATTGTCGTCATCCTTTCTGTTTGAAAGCTTTCACTTATATGACAGTTTGATGGGGAAAAAGGTTGGGTGATTATTTAATATTTTTTCGGGATTTTCAAAATAAATTGGCTGTGGCTATCAATCGAATAATTTAAGGCACTCATCTATGATTTTTTCGATGATGTTCCGCTGATTAGGAGCAGGCTTACGGCAAGTTATTATAATAGAATTTGGGCGCCCTGAAAGCCTCGTTTAAAAAACGGTTTTCGCAGGCGCCCATATAACTTAAAGAAACTATTTTCGTGCTGTTCCTGCCTTAGGCTCTCGCTTAGTACGCAGCTTGCGGTTCGCCCAATCGTAATAGCCGTACACACTGCGGAACAGGAAGGTGTTTTCATCAGTCTCTATCAATAATTCATCCATTGTAGCTACTCTATACCCATATTCGGGAATTTTATAAACATACTCCTCGCATTTTCCGTTTAGAATGCAATCAAAGAACAGAGCGGTATCTTCATTCACTTCGCTCAAACTTTTGAGATACCTTTCTGCTTCCGGCAGATTTCCGAGCTTGTAATACAGCACCGACAATGGAAGCAGGAACTGCGTGCTTTTCTCTTCAGGATACCTTGACACAAGAGCCAGTGCCGCATCTTCATCCTCTAAATATGCATAAAGGTGCATAAGGCGATATCTTTCGCCCAAATTGTCGTTTTTGCACAGCTTGAGCATCTTCTCACATACGGCAATAGCCGCTCTCATTCTTCCGCAGTCAATCAGAGCATATGAATCGAGCAGGCGCATATACGGGCGCGTCTGGAATATCAGCCAGAAATCGCCGATGGCATCATCTTCAAAAAGTCCTGCCTCTTTTAGCTTTACTTCCGCCGATGCTATTATTTTTTCAAGTCTGCTCAATAAATTATCGATCGAGGTGGCAGACAGCTGCGCAACCATTTCAGCCGCGTCGATATGGTTCGGGTCAAGCTCTACGGCTTTTTTGGCGTATTTTAGTGCATTCTTTTTGCTTGATGCCGAGCTGGCAAGCTCAAAAAAATCGTCAGCGGTCTTTGTACTGCTTTCGGTCAGCATTCTAGGTGATTTATTGTACTTCTCCATAAACTCGTTGATCAGCTTCTGCGCCTCATCCTTTGATTTATCCTCAATTCCGCCGTTTTCATCAAAAAACTTGTACATTTCCTTAAAAGCTTTTTCTGTCTGATTACTCATAATCATTTCCTTCCTTTTTTGTATATTAAAACCGTGGACTGCTTCAATGCTCATCGCATATTATAGTTATTTTAACATATTGCACACAGAAAGTAAAGATGATTAGAAGATATTTATTATATGCCGGCGTCAGGCAGCAAAAAAGCATTAAATTGCTTGACATCGTAAACCAAAAAGCATATAATATAACTATAATCTTAAAGGAGATGATATCATGGCTTCAACACCGACGCAGGTTCGCATTGATTCTGAGATAAAAAAGCAGGCTTCCGCTGTTTTTGCAAATCTCGGTCTGGATATGTCAACAGCTGTCAACATGTTTTTGCATCAGTGCGTTTTGCACCAAGGTCTGCCGTTCGCTGTAGAAATTCCGCAGTACAGCGAAAAGACCCTTGAAGCAATGGCGGAAGCAAGGCGAATATCCCGCAGCCCTGACGTTAAGGGATATACGAGCATGGAAGAATTAAAGGCGGCGCTGGACGATTGACATATCAAGTAAAATACACCTCAGCTTATAAGAAAAGCTATAAGCTGATGAAGAAACGCGGATATGACCTTTCAATTCTGGATGAAGTAGTCGATATGCTGCGTCAGGGCAGACAGCTCGATGAAAAGTACCGCGACCACAGTCTTTCAGGAACCTTTGCGGGATTCAGAGAGTGTCACATCAAGCCCGACTGGCTCCTGATTTACCTGATAGAAAATGATATCCTTACATTGACCTTGGTAGACACAGGCAGCCATTCGGACTTATTTGACAAATGAACCAAATATTTAATCGATTATTCTAACCTGACACCAAACCGCCCCGCAGAACCAATCTGCGAGGCGGTCATTTTCATACTATGATACAGCGGGAAATCAAGCCTTTCCGATGCAGCCGAAAATCTCCATCTTCTCTCTTACAGTGGCCTTGATAGCCTCTACGCCGGGAGCCAGAACCTTTCTGGGGTCGAAGCCCTTGCCTACAAGGTCCTTGCCCTGCTCAATGTATTCTCTTACCTTCTCGGTGAATGCAATCTGGCATTCGGTGTTGACGTTGATTTTGGCAACGCCGAGCGAAATTGCCTTCTTAATCATATCCTCGGGGATGCCTGTGCCGCCATGGAGAACCAAAGGCATATCGCCAACGGTCTTCTTGATGGCTTCCAAAGTCTCAAATGAAAGACCAGGCCAGTTTTCGGGGTACTTGCCGTGGATGTTGCCGATACCGGCAGCCAGCATGGTAACGCCGAGGTCTGCAATCTGCTTGCACTCTGCGGGGTCAGCGCACTCGCCCATGGCTACAACGCCGTCCTCCTCGCCGCCGATTGCACCTACCTCAGCCTCTAAGGAAAGACCTAAGATGTTGCAGGTGTTTACCAAAGCAGTGGTGAGCTTGATATTTTCGTCGATAGGATAATGAGAACCGTCAAACATGATGGAGCTGAAGCCTGCGTTGATGCAAGCCTTTGCGCCCTCAAATGTGCCATGGTCGAGGTGAAGGGCAACCGGAACGGTGATTCCTAAGTTTTCGATCATACCATTAACCATTCCAACGATGGTTGTGTAGCCGCACATATACTTTCCTGCACCCTCGGACACGCCTAAGATTACGGGAGCCTGAAGCTCCTGCGCTGTCTGCAAAATGGCCTTCGTCCACTCGAGGTTGTTGATGTTGAACTGACCGACGGCGTAATGACCGTCTCTCGCCTTGTTTAGCATTTCCTTTGCTGATACGAGCATTGTTGTTACCTCCGATATGTAAATTTACCGCTAATCATTAGCTTGTGAATACATTATACACTATTTTTTCGCAAATTGCAAGTATCTAATACTAATTCCCGTCTGAAATGATTCCAAAAAGCAGGCGCAAAGCCACTATATGATGGGTTTTTGCACCTGTTATTTAGTACATTTCTAGACATAATAAGTATAATGGCAAGTTGGGCAGCAAAATCTATTCTAAATTATTTCAATCCGCCTATTGATTTTTACCGAAAAGTATAGTATAATCTTTTGGTAATTATATCATTTTTAATAGGAAAGGATTTTGAATATGAATTTGGTTTTAGTTGTAAACGCCGGAAGCTCTTCTTTGAAGTATCAGCTTCTGAACATGGATGATGAATCTGTCATTGCAAAGGGCAACTGCGACAGAATCGGTATCGATGGCAACGTTACCCACAAGGTTCCCGCCACCGGATACGAATACAAGGCTTCCTGCCCCTTCCCCACCCACACCGAGGCTTTTGAAAAGCTGGTAGAGGTTCTTACCACCGGTGAGGGCAAGGTTATCGACTCGATGAGCGAGATTTCAGCCGTAGGTCACCGCATAGTACAGGGCGCCGAGGTGTTCGACAAGGCATGCATGGTAACAGAAGAGGTCATTGACAAGATTGACGGTCTTTCCGAGCTTGCCCCCGTTCACAACCACCCCCATGCATTGGCTTTGCGTGCCTGCACTAAGGTTCTGCCAAAGGGCACTCCGCAGGTAGTTGTTTTCGACACTGCATTCCATCAGACAATGCCGCCCAAGGCTTATTTGTTCGGTCTTCCCTATGAGGATTACAAGAACTACCATGTAAGGCGTTACGGCTTCCACGGCACATCCCACCGCTTTGTTTCGGGATGCTTGGCTGAGGCTATGGGCAAGGACATTAAGGATTTGAAGATAGTTTCCTGCCACTTGGGCAATGGCTCCTCGATAACAGCTGTAAACGGCGGAAAGTCGGTCGATACCTCTATGGGCTTCACACCGCTTGACGGTATCATTATGGGCACCCGCTGCGGAGCTGTTGACCCCTCTGCCGTAACCTTCGTTATGGACAAGCACGGCTTCAACGCTCACGAGATGAGCGAGTATATGAACAAGAAATCCGGCTTCTTGGGTCTTTCCGGCGTCGGCTCTGATAACAGAGATATCTGTGCGGCCGCCGAAGAGGGCAACGAAAGAGCTATACTCACCTCTGACATTTTGCAGTATCAGATAAAGAGATATATCGGCGCATACGCAGCTATCATGAACGGCATCGACGCTGTTCTGTTCACCGGCGGCATCGGTGAGAATTCCTGGGAAGTAAGGCAGGCAGTCTGCGAGGATATGGATTACTTCGGAATCAAGATTGACAAGGAGCTTAACCGCCAGACCAGGGGCAAGCTTGTAAAGCTCTCCACCCCCGATTCCAAGGTCGAGGTTTGGGTAGTTCCCACCAACGAGGAACTGCTTATTGCAAGGGATACCCTTGCAGTCATCGCGGAGCAGAATAAGTAATGCTTTCGGAATTTGCCGATAATTACCCCGCGCTTGCATTCCTTGTTTACGTTGCCATAATGAGCGTTATAACCTTTCTGGCATACGGTATCGACAAGAAAAAAGCCATAGACGGCGCATGGCGAACCAAGGAGAAGACCCTTTTGGGCTTATCCTTAGCCGGCGGCGCAGCAGGCGGATTTTTGGGGATGAAGGTATTCCGCCACAAAACCAAGCATATGTATTTCTGGGCGGTAAATATCGCCGGAATCATTCTGCATATTGCCATATTTATCTGGCTGGCAAACGGCGGGCAGTAATTGAAATCATAACAATAAGAGAGTCGGTTTTTTCCGGCTCTCTTACTTTTGTTGACAAATTGTAACTTTTTGTAACTGTTTTGTTCTTGCTTTTCCCTGCTAAAGTATGCTATTGTTTTATACAGACGGCGCAAGACCGTGCAGAGCAATTTCGACATTTTCTGTAAAATACGTTGACATTTATCGGTAAGCATGATAGAATATATTTAGTTTACTAATACCGATACAATAGTGGAATAATCGCAAACTGCGGCTGCTTTTCAAAAATCGCCAAGCGCGTATCTATCTAAAAGAAAAATGACAGTATTGCAGGCTGAATTTGTCGAAATAGGTTGACAAATGTCTACCCACCTGATATTATATACATATACCCTGCCTGTTCGCTTCATTCCGCTTCGCTGTCGCGAACGTATTTCAGAATATCCCCAACCTCACAGTCAAGGATTTTGCAAAGGTCGTTCAGGGTAACGGTGCTTATGGGCTTGTTGTGCTTAAGGCGGTCCAAAAGGCTGCGGCTCATGCCGTAGGTGTTCACCAGCTTGTAGGTTGATATTCCCTTTGTTTTCATGGTTTCATACAGCGGTTCATAGATTATCATATTCATGCGCCTTTCTTTTTATCTCGGTGTATGGATATAATTTTAAATTATGCTCTGTCTATTGACAATTGTCGATATATAGAGTATAATGTTACAGAAAGAGCGCGTTATACTTATTCTGCGTTAAAAAGTGTAGAATTAGTATTATTCATAAGGAGATGTTTTAGGATGCTGCGAAAGGTGCTTGCAATCGAATCCGGGCGCAAGATAACGGCTGAGTTTAAGGACGAAGCCGAATACAACGCATATTGCCGGAAGGTTATAAACGACTGCCTGGATATCTGTCTTTCTAGCCTTAGCTTAGAGGAAATCGTGAAGCTTTGGGAGAAAAGGAACAAAAGCAATGAAAAGGAATGAGCAGTTCGCTCGCCCGATATTATTGATAATAGATATAATTAGTGCCTGCGGAAAATTGCAATCCGCAGGCATATTTTTTAAACTTGAATCCGTATTATTCAACTTCCCACTCTATGCATATCGACCTTGAAATCGTTTTGGTAGGAATTTTCAGGCTGCTTGCAAGGCTTGTGCCGTAAACCTCGTCACACTTTGCAAGACTGTGCAGCATAGGAAGCTCGCTTTCGGAATAATCGAAATCCACGCTTCCCACGCCGATTATTTTCTGCCCCAACGATTGGGCTATTATCTCTGCCTTTGAAGCAGAGTCAGCTATTGCGGCAGACAGCACCTCTTTTGATTTTTCCTGCTCGTTGCTGAGGGAAAACTCGATTTCATATTCAACGTCAGAGAGTCCTTCCAAAAGCGTGGTCATCTCCTCAACAAAAGCAAGGTCGGAAATTACGCAGATCGATAGCTCCCTTGAAAACCCGTACTCCGGCTGTACGCCGTAGCCATGGCTTACAATATAGTCCCCCGCAATAATATCGCTCGGATCTATTCCCAGCCTGTCCTTCATAAGGTGAAGAAAGGCTTCGGTTCTTTTCTTGCCAAGAGTAATAGCCTCGCCTGATGATTTATCGCTTGCCTTTATTCTTGTTTTGATAATAAACCTGTCTATTTCATAATCCTGCTTTGCACTGCCTTTTACTTTTAATACTCCCACTTTTAAATCATACCTTTCATGAAAATTATATAAGCCCATTCGGGCAAAGAAGGTTCATTAAGGATACCCATAAAAAGGCTCGCCGACGCCAGCAATAAGCATCGGCAAGCCCCTTATTCTCCGAGCTGATTAATTTACCGAGCCGATAAACTTCAGCACGCACAAAACTATGCCAATCAAACCGTAAATCTCAACAACTACTCCGATAATGGAGAAAATAATGCCTATTATCGGAATCTTTGCAAGAAGCCCGATAACCGCACCGGCGATTGCGCAGATAACTACAAAGATAATCAGCTGAACCAAGAAGGAAGTGATATCCTTTTCCTTGATTTTGAACGGAGTCGGCCAAAGCTTTTTCAGAGTATCCATAACTACACCTCCAGGTAATTTATACAGCTATAATTTTACACCCATTTACACCGGATGTCAAGCATAAAATACAAAAGCCCACATTAAAGTGAGCTTTTGTATTATTGTTTACTGTTATCCCTGATACTCTCCACCGTCAACATATGCGGATTCTTCAAGACCAAGGGTGATTTCGGGGACCTCGCCGAAGTTTATAAAGGTATACTCCGCCGAAACATCGCCGTTCAGGGTCATTCCCATTTCCTCGATTTCAAAGGAGCAGGAAATCTTCATGCCCTGAAGGTCATTCTTTTTGTTGAATATCATATCAAAGCCGATATTATTCATGGTCACGCTCTCATTGCCGCTGAAGACATCTCCGAGATACTTCATAGCGGTTTCACTGTCCAAAGCTATTGTAACCGTTTTTGTATCATCCTTATTTTTAACGACCTCTATATTTTCAAAGATGTCCTTTGCAAGCACCGGAATATCCGCACTGCCGAAAACGTTTGCAGGCTCGCTATCCTCATCCTGCTGAGGAAGGCTGTATTTCATGCCGGTTGTGCCGTTGTCAACGTATACGATATCGCCGATCCTGGTGGCTGTTACCTTTGCGCCGACCATCTCCATATCCGCCTGAATGCTTTCGCCGTTTTTCTTGTAGTGCATTTTGGTGGTGGTGGGAAGCTCCTGCTCCATAACGCTCAGGTTTACTGATATTACGCAGTCAGCCTCGTATCCGCCCGCCTTTTCAAGCTTTTCAAAAGCATTGGAATAAAGGTCGTAAGCAGTCAGAGCGTTGAAAAGCGTACATGAGCACAGAGCAAGGCAGACAAGCAGTACAGTCACAGCCTGAAAAGCTCTTAACATTTTTTTATTCATCTTTACACTGCCTTTCATATTGATTCAGCTTACTCTGCCGGTGTGGCGGTCGGTGCTGCAGCAGATGCTGTGGGCTTTGCGTCATCCCCAACGATTCCGCTTATATCCAGTATTGAGGACGAACCGCCGGTGACCTTGGGCAGCTGACCGTCCCACTTTTCAATCTTGTTGTAATTAACCAGCTCTTCGGTTATGGATTCGGCTATGATTCTGTTAGCCTCAGCCTCGGCTTCCGCCCTGATTTTTATAGCCTCAGCCTCTGCCTGAGCGTTAGTGATTTTTGTCTGCTTTTCAGTCTCAGCCTTTAACAGCTGCTGCTGAGCTACCTGCTTTTCCTCGATAGCTGTTGTATAAGCATCGGAAAAATCGAAGTTGATTATATTGACGTCTGTAACATAAAGACCGATTTCGTTCAGCTTCTCGTTCAGACCCTTAACCAGACCTTCCGAAACAAGGGTTCTGTTGGTAACGCTCTCCTCGGCAGTGTACTGCGAGGTTGTGGCCTTCAAGACCTCGTTTACGGCAGGCTCTATAAGAACAGCCTCGTATGAGCTGCCTATGTTCTTATAGATGCTGTAGGATTTCAGCGTATCAACCCTGTAGTTGATTGCAAGTGTTGTCTGAACACTCTGAAGGTCCTTCGAGAAAGCCTCGGTAGATACCTCAAGCTTTACGATTCTGTTATCTATCTGAACTATTTCCTGAATGAACGGTATTTTGAAATGAAGACCTTCCTGCAGAACGCGATTGTCAACCCTTCCCAAGGTTACAATAACTCCGGTATGACCAGGATCCACAACTGTCATGCAGTTGAAGCCCACGAAAATCAATAAGGCAATAAGCACTACTGCGAGTATGACCTTTTTGTTGAAGAATTTTGACATGGTTACATTGTTCCTTTCTGAAAACGAACCGGCGGGCTTAACCTATTAAAAGCCCACAGTGGCTTATACCGCTGAATTTACTTACATCAGCGTCTTCTGATATACTCCGCAACCGTTACCGCCGCTACTGCCGCTATTATCGCAAGAAGTGCCAAAGCTATTACTCCCTTGGATGCGATATATTCATTGTCGGCAGCCGCAGGAAGCGAGCTTTCATCCGGAACGTCATAGGTTATAACGTTCTGAGTGGTAGGCTCAGCGGTTGTGGTGAGTTCGGGGGTTGTGGTTGG
>CALDFS010000113.1 GCA_937942105.1 uncultured Ruminococcus sp.
ATAAGGTGGTAATCCTTAACTTCTGGGCAACATGGTGCTCGCCCTGCGTGGGCGAAATGCCCGCCTTCCAGCGGCTCTATGAAGAATACGGCGATACTCTTGCGGTCTTAGCGGTCAACTGCATGGAGGATAAGGAATCGGTGGATAAATTCGCCTCCGACAATGGCTACACCTTCCCGATAGCCTACGACGAGGAGGGCGATATATGCTGCAAATACCCGTCCGACGGTATTCCGTATACAGTAATCATCGGCACCGACGGCAAGGTCGCAAAGCTTTATGTCGGAGCGGCTGACGACGAAAGCCAGTATAAGGAATACAAGTCGGCAATAGACGCGGTCATGGGCGAGGACTCATGAAAAAGCCGGCACTTAGGCTGACTGTGCGCATAATCCTTCTTATAGCCGCCTGCGCGCTGATAGCGGCTGGGGCATCCCAGAACGGCTTTAAGGATGTTAAAAACAAGGCAGCTCACATCTGCTACGAATGTATAGGTATAGGGTAATGAAGCACAGAAAATTGGTTCAGGTGATATGCGCAGTGCTCTATAACTGCAATATCACCGGCTTTGCAAAGGGAAGCATCTATAAGGGTAACACAAAGGGAATCTGCGTTCCCGGGCTGAACTGCTATTCCTGCCCCGGGGCGGTTGGGGCTTGCCCGCTGGGAAGCCTGCAATCGGCGCTTGTCTCCTCAAAATATAAGCTTCCTTATTACGTGTTGGGGATACTTATAATCTTCGGGCTGCTGCTGGGCAGGGTGATATGCGGATTCCTGTGCCCCTTCGGGCTTTTGCAGGAGATTCTTTACAAGATACCCACCCCCAAGCTTAAAAAAAGCTCTGTCACCCGCAGGCTTTCTTACCTTAAATACATATTTTTGGCGGTGTTTGTTGTGATAATCCCGCTGACGCTTGCAATGCCCGGCTTCTGCAAATTCATCTGCCCGGCGGGAACGTTAGAGGGCGGAATACCGCTTGTTGCCATGAACGAGAGCCTTCGCGCAATGATTGGCTGGCTGTTTTCGTGGAAGACGATTGTTCTTGCGGCGGTGATAGTCGGCGTGGTGCTCGTCTATCGCGGCTTCTGTCGGTTCATCTGCCCCCTGGGCGCGATATACGGCTTTTTCAACAGGGTATCGCTGTTCGGAATTAAGCTGGATGAGCATAAGTGCATAGGCTGCGGAAAATGCGTTCACGAGTGCAGAATGGACGTTAAGCAGGTCGGCGATCACGAGTGCATCAACTGCGGGGACTGCATGGAAAAGTGCCCTGCTAAGGCGATTGGATTCGGGCTGAAGTCGAATATATACGATAATATAAGGCTTGATAAGGCGGATAAGGAATAAAAATAGGTGTGGCGTTATAGAATCGTCACACCTTATTTTTGCTTTTAAGACTATCTCAGCAGTTCGCCATGGAAATACTGCTCCTGAAAGGCAATCGCCCTAAGGATTTCTTCATCGGAGTAATCCTTTCCGTCCGCCGAGACAATCCATTTGTCTTCAACGTCATCAAACCTGCGGTACACGGCGATAACCCGCCCCTCAAATTCTGTTACCGGGATATCTGTTCCTAACAGATAGATGTCCTGCTCGGCGTTGTCCTCGGCAAATACGCCTTCAACGTAGCCGTAATTGATGGGATAAATCATCTCGGGATGTCTCGGATGGCTGCTCCCGATCGGTCTGTCTATTCTGCCCTTGACGTGGCAGCCGATGATTTTTGGGTAATCGCTGCGCATGATGTTCCTCCTTTAAAACATAGACCGCCGACTATCCGGCGTACCTCTCAAACTCCTCCCGCGCGCCGTTAAAGACGTTCAAATCTATAAACCTTTCCTCGCCGGAGTACCCTTTAAGCTGCCCTCTGTCCGAGTACTGCCAGAACCTCCACTCCCGCGAATCACTTAGCTTTGGAGATGTGAGAACGTTCCTTATCCAAATATCGTACTCCTCATATCCGCCCGCAAGATACTTTTTATATGCCTGCTCGGTGGTGTATATTATCGGCTTTTTGCCGTAATGCTCTTCCAAAGCGCCAAGAAGCGCATCAAGCTCCGGCTTGACGATATCCTTTTGCGGAAGCTTACTCTTGTATTCGCCGTATGGCTCTAAATCAACCGTCGGCGGGAGCATATTATCCTCGCCCCCGACGGCTTTTATGAAGTTTTCCGCCTGAGTATCACCCGCACTGTCGAAGCTGAAAAAGTGGTAAGCTCCGATTTCAAGACCGGTCTTTGCGGCTTCACGCGCGTTGTATTCATAGCGCGGGTCAACGTATGAAGACCCCTCAGTCGCCTTTATAAAGGCAAAATCTATGCCCTCGCCGGAAAGAATATCCCAGTCGATGTCGCCCTGATAGTGTGAGACGTCCACGCCCATAACCTCGTATTTTTCGGCTTTTGCAGCGTTGGGTAGGTATATTCCGTTCAGGAAAAGCACCACCGCCGCCAGAGCCGCCAATCCCAAAAGACAGACGGCCGAGGCGGCGATTGTCAGTTTTTTACTTTTCACTTGCTTACTTGCTTTCGGTCAGAACTCTTACAGCGGGAGCCTGAACGCCGTTAGCAGCCATAGCTTCGGTAATGCTCTGGGTAAGGTCGAAGTAAACATCCCAGTAGTCCGCGCTCTTTACCCATGCACGAACTGTGAAGTCCATAGATTCGTTGGTGGCGCCGCAAAGCCTTGCAAAGGGAGCGGGGTCGGCAAGAACCTTGGCGTTCGCGGTTATAGCTTTCATCATGATTTCCTGAATCTTAGCAGGAGCCTCGCTCTTAGCGCAGGAGAAGCTGAGGTCAACTCGTCTTAGCTCCTCGCTCGAGTAGTTGGTAACGTTTGAATTCATAAGGTTGCCGTTGGGAACGATTATCTTCTGATTGTCCCAGGTTAAGAAGGTGGTGTAGAACAGAGTAACCTCGTCAACAATGCCGGAAGCGCCCGCAGCGTCAACATAATCGCCCTTCTTGAAAGGCTTGAAGGCTATAATCATAATGCCGCCGGCAAGATTGCCCAATGCGCCCTGCAAGGCAAGACCGACCGCAACGCCGGCAGACGCCAGAACCGTGATGACCGATGCCATCGGAACGCCGAGTATTCCTATTATTGAGATAACGAGCAGAACATAAAGCCCGATTTTAATAAAGCTGAGCGCAAAGCTTTTTACAGCGCCCTCAACCTTTGCGGTGAGCTTGTTGTTCTTGTTCAAAGCCTTAATAAGGCTCTTTATAAGCAGGCTTCCTACTATGTAAACTACTATTGCCAGAATGATTTTCGAGCCGACCGTGGTTGCCAGCTGCAAAAGATGGTTTAAAAATTCTTCCATTTTAATAACTTCCTTTCTAAGTGAGTAAATAATGTTCTATCAGCTCATCATGCGGTAAGATGAGCTATTACTATCATAATAAAATGTTTGCCTGCCTTTGTCAAGACCCTGAGCCGCAATTTATATGAAACGTCCTCGGAAAACGGATTTTTGGAATATTTTTGTTCACGCAAGATGGGCAGATGTCTTTAGCGTTTAAAAAAATGGCTTGTTAGCGGGGCACAATGATGGTATCATGAAAAGAGAATGTATTAGATATATAATACTAATCTTCGTCTGGAATGATTCCAAAAGGCAGGTGCAAACCGATAGTCGATGGGATTTTGCACATGCCTTTATGACCGTGCATGGTCTGTACATTTCTATACGAATATAAGTATAATAACACATTCCGAAATAATTTTAACAGGAGGTTATTTATATGAAAAGAGTATTGGCGCTTGTTTTGGCACTTGTTCTGATATTTGCTTTAGTGGGCTGCGGTAAAAAGACCCGTCAGATAGTCCGCGTAACCCTTTCAACAGAGGATGCCGAAGCAATTTTGGCTGCTGCCGGAATCACACTTCCGCCGGTCGAGACTGCTGCCGGCGCAAACTCAACAGTAAAATATTTAAGCTGGTACGATGGCTTCCATAACTATGACGAAGCCGAAATAGTAAACACAGGCTACTTCACCTTCACCGAAAAATACGGCGGAGAGGTCGAATGGATAGAGACTGAATGGAGCACAAGGTTCGATG
Organism: uncultured Ruminococcus sp.; assembly: GCA_937942105.1. Taxonomy (GTDB): domain Bacteria; phylum Bacillota; class Clostridia; order Oscillospirales; family Ruminococcaceae; genus Faeciplasma. The sequence continues at coordinate 4,063 of CALDFS010000113.1, forward strand.
ATCTGGCAAACCTCGTTTTAGCCGGTGATGCTCCTGACTTTTACCCTGCAGGAACCAGCTCCACCGCTACATATCCCATGAAATGTATAAAGGGCATGTTCCAGGCTATCGATGATTATATCAGCTACGATGACCCGCTGTGGAACGGCGTTAAGGAGATTGCGGATAACTTCTCGTTCTCCGGCAAGCACTTTACAATAGTAACCAACACCACCTTCCGCGATGTTGTGCCTTACAACCGCAGAGTTATAGAAGAATGGGGCTTCGACGACCCCGCCGAGCTTTACGCCAACGACGAGTGGACATGGGACGTCTTCTACAATATGTGCCTTGAGTTCTCGGACGGTGACGACAACAGGTATGCTTTGGACGGCTATGCTTATGCCGGTGCTTTGGTTGAATCCACCGGTCAGCAGCTGCTTCAGATAGACGAGAACGGAACCTTCTATTCAAACATCGACTCCCCCGAAATCGAAAGAGCCGAGAACCTTATCTACGACCTTGCAAAGAACGACTGCAAATACCACGAGGGCAACTCGATGTGGGCGCTTCGCAACAATGCAACCTTTGGCTCCGGCGTTAAGGAGGGCGACTGCCTGTTCTATGTTATAGGCATAAGCTTCTTCACCGACACTGTTGAAGAGGTAAGCGCTCTTTGGGGCGATGTTGAAGCCGGCGAGCTTATGTTTGCCCCCATGCCCAGAGATCCTCAGGGCGACGGCATCTACTATGAGTGCTCCACCATCTCAGCATACGGAATAGTTGCGGGAGCCGCCAACCCCGAGGCCGTTGCGCTTCTTACATCCTGCAACCGCTTCAAGATTGTAGACCCGACCGTTGTACGTATCGACCGCAAGCAGCTCGAAGAGGTATACAAGTGGAATCAGGAAATGCTGGAGATGTGGGACACCTGCCGTGAGCTTGCCTTGGCTCATCAGAGAATCGACCTTACCGGCAACCTTCCCGATAACCTGCAAAGATCTCTGAGCAGCCTTTCGGACGGAATTATAAGAAATGTCAATCCGTCATCCTGGGCACAGCTTAAGGAGCAGAACCGCGAATCGGTTGAGTATTACATTGATGAGCTTAACGCTTTGATTGCAGAATATAATACCGGCGGACCGGTAGAATAAAATACAGATGATTGATCTGATCACTGTCGCCTTTTGCGGGCGGCAGTGATTTCATATTCTACGTTAAAAAGTGTTCTATGCAGCAGGCAATTTTCAGGCGGATATCAGCATAAGCCTTCGGCTGACTGATATGGCTTAATGGCATATCATATATATGCATATGACTATATGCAATAAAATCCGCAATTTATATTCATATATTTTGATAAGCGGCATATTTCGAGCAGAAAATATTAATATATTCATATTATCGAGCAGAAATTGATAATTATTATGTTAAAATAATACATGATTTCATTTATTTATATCGGTACTATCACTAAAAAGATGACAACAATTTGTGCATATTCCACAGCGTACCCAATTGATAATTGTTGAAAAAGCGTATTGAATAATACTATAAATTAAGCTAAAATAATTATATACGACAACAGCGAAAATCAATTGTCTGATAGGGAAGATACCAATATTTTTTTGAGAGGAGATATGCATAATGAAAAGAGCTTTTGCTGTATTGCTGGCGGTGCTTATGATCATTGCGCTTGTCGGCTGCGGAAAGGAAAAGCGCGAGGTTATAAAGCTCACACTTTCTACCGAGGATGCCGAAGCTATACTTGCCGCCGCCGGAATCATGCTGCCCGAGGCGGAGAGCGTTTCCTGCGCGGGAAGCGTTGTAAAATGGTACGCATGGTATGACAGCCTTCAGAACTATTCCGAGGATGAAATAGTCAACACCGGCTACTTCACCTTCAACGAAAAGTACGGCTGCACCCTTGAATGGGTAGAATGTACATGGGGCGCAAGGTTTGACGATCTGGCGAACCTTGTTCTGGGAGGAACCCCGCCGGATTGTTACCCGGGTGATATTGAAACCTTCCCGGCATACGCAATAAAGGGCGTTTTCCAGCCGGTAAACGATTATATCGACTACTCTAACCCACTTTGGGAGGGCACGGCGGATTTCGCTCAGGAGCATTTTTCTTTAGGCAATAAAACCTATATGATTATTACCGATATAGGAATAGAGCATGTTTGCGCCTATAATCGCAGAGTATTTGAAGAATGGGGCTTTGACGACCCGGCGGAGCTTTTTGCCAACGACGAGTGGACGTGGGACGTCTTCCTTGAAATGTGCATGGACTTCTCTGACCCCGACGAGGAACAGTACGGCGTTGACGGCTGGGGATATGACAACGCTTTGATGGAATCAAGCGGTATAGACATAGTTACATATGACACCGAAAAGGATTGCTTCGTTCAGAATATCGACGACCCAAGGCTTGAAAGAAGTGCAACCTTATTTATGAAATGAAGAAGAACAACTGCATTTATCCCCTTTGGCTCAACGGCTGGCAGCTTCGCGGCGGTCAGGAAATTGAGGGTATAGGCTTAAAGGAAGGTAAAACTTTGTTCTGGATCAGAGGTACATGGGCATTCACCGGTCCTGTAGCCGAAATCAACCAGGTATGGGGCGATATCGAAGCCGGCGAGCTTATGTTTGTTCCGGTTCCCAGAGATCCGAACGGCGACGGCAACTATTACTGCACCACTAAGACAAGCGGCTATGTTATGATTGCCGACTGCGCTAACCCCGAGGGTGTTGCTTTGCTTGCATCCTGTGACAGATTCAAGGTTCTGGACCCCACCGTTGTAAGCGTTGACAAGAAGCAGCTGATTGAGAAGTACAAGTGGAATCAGGAAATGCTGGATATGTATGATACCTGCCACGAGATGGCTAACGGTCCTTACAGCATAGCGGTTTATGACGCAGGTCTGGGCGATAAGCTTGACAGCGTTGTAAATAACTGCAAGGAGCTTGGCAGACTTTCCGAGGCTAAATCATGGGCGCAGGTAAAGGAGAGCTATTCAGAGCAGCTTAAGTACTATGTTGATGACATCAATAAGCAGGTTGAGGAATATAGCGCTAAGATGCAGTAAACAGGAATTATAATGTGTGAAACGAAAGCCGGACGGGGCGATTTACCCGTCCGGCTTTATTATTACATCTTATTATATGAACAAAAATATTCGTGTATATATTTTCCTGTTTCATATATTTTAAACAAAATGCAGTCTCGGTTATTATAGAAAATGTCAATTGAATTAGAATTGAAATGGTTGTATAATAAATATATATTCATTCAATGGGAATGATTTATTTGGAGAATATCAATTATATTACGAAGAGGAGACTTTACAATGACAAAACGAATAGTTGCTGTTCTGCTTGCAGTCGTTATGATATTGGCGCTTGTTGGCTGCGGTAAGCAGAAAAGAGAACCCATACAGCTGACATTATCCACCGAGGATGCCGAAGCGATACTTGCAGCTGCCGGAATTATGCTTCCGGATGCCGAAACTGCGGCAGGCGCAAATTCAGTGGTAAAATATTTCTGCTGGCATGACTATCTTCAAAACTATTCCGAAGATGAAATTATAAACACCGGCTACTTCACCTTCCAGGAAAAGTACGGCGGTTCGGTGCAGTGGATAGAAACAACATATTCAGACAAGAACAATGACCTTGCAAACCTTGTACTTGCCGGCACCAGCCCTGACTGCGGCATTACCGGCACCTCAAACTTTGCCTGCTTCCCTATGGACTGCATCAATAATATGTATCAGCCCATAGACAACTGGATAGATTATACCGACCCGCTCTGGGCGGATATGGCGAGCGCCGCCGAGTATTTCTCTTTGGGCGACAAGCATTTTGCCATAGTTACCGACCTTACCTATAAGGATGTTATAACCTACAACCGCAGAGTTATGGAGGAGTGGGGCTTTGACGACCCTGCTGAGCTTTACGCCAACGACGAGTGGACGTGGGATGTATACTATGAAATGTGCATGGACTTCTCTGACGGCGACGAAGACAGATACGCCTTAGACGGCTGGTATGTTGTTAACAGCTTGGTAGAGGAATCCACAGGTATAACCCTTATAGCGAAAGACGAAAACGGCAAGTTCTATTCAAATCTTGACGACCCGACCATTGAGGTCGCAGAGAATATGATTTACGACCTTGTTAAGAATGACTGCTGCTATCACGAGGGAACCCGCTGGTGGGCAAACCGAAACGACGCTGAATACGGCGCGGGCGTTAAGGACGGCAAGTGCCTGTTCTGGCCCTGCGACAGATCCAGATTCACTCATCCTGTTGAGGAAATCAATCAGGTATGGGGCGATATCGAAGCCGGTGAGCTTATGTTCGCTCCCCTTCCCAGATATCAGGACGGCGACGGCATCTATTACCTGAACGCTTCACCCTCGGGCTACATGATCTGCGTTGGCGCACAGAACCCCGAAGGCGTTGCTTTGCTCGGCGCCTGCGACAGGTTCAAGCTTTTAGACCCCACGGTTATCGACATCGACCGCAAGCAGCTGAAGGAAACCTACAAGTGGAGCGACGAGATGCTCGAAATGTATGATACCTGCAACGAGCTGGTTATGGCAAACACCGTTATGTTCTACACCGGCGACCTTCCCAAGAACATTCAGGATATCTATAACACCTTTGACTGGAACATCCGCAGAAGCGGCGCATCCAACACATGGGCTCAGCTTAAGGAGCAGAACCGCGAGTCGTTTGAGTATTACCTTGACGAGCTTAACGCACTTATTGAGGAATATGAGACGACAGGTAAGGCAAGCATAACCGAATAAAATTATGAATCGACCGCACTTTTTGCTGCGGTCGATTTTTGCAGATAACAGCGCCGTTGAAAAAATCGACCGCATGAAGCATGCAGTCGATTTTTGGCATTTATTTTGCTTATCTTCGCTCTTATTCGTTATCCGAATCGACCTCGAAATACTTATGCGTTCCAAGGCTTAAAGCCTCCGACGTGAGCTTGAGTATTCCCAATATCGCCGCGATTGCGGATAAAAACGCGAGCAGCCTTAAAACATTCTTCATGCAAAACCATCCTTTCATAAAAACGGGTGCTGAAACATTATGTATCAAAACAGATTTTTGCCTTCGGTATAGTTATTAAATATTATTATAGCATACTATTTTAAAAAATAATAGTCCCATTTTGTAATTTTCCTTGATTTTTTTGATTACTGCCGTTATAATAGATATACTGCTTTCTTTCAAAACGGATTCTTTGGCAGAAGGAGGATGGATAATGGCTGACAGGACCAAAAGCTACAAGACTCTGTTTGTAAATACGCTTATATTCGCTCTTGGCTCTTTCGGCTCGAAGCTTTTAGTGCTGGTGCTTGTTCCGCTGTATACCGCCGCGCTTACGCCGGAGGAATACGGAACGGTTGACCTTATTGCCCAGACTGCAAACATCCTTATTCCCATATTCACCCTTACCATATCAGAAGCGGCTCTGCGGTTCGGACTTGACGCCAAGTGGGAGTGCGACCGGCAGAAGATTTATACCATCTGCCTTAGGGTGATGGCTATAGGGCTTATTGCCATGGCTGGGATATTCCCTTTTCTTGCCCGGCTTGACTACCTTGACGGCTTTGAGCTGCTGCTGTATATCTATGTTTGGACATCATCGCTCCGTCAGATTAATATGACGTTTATCCGCGCGGTGGAAAGAGTAAAGCTTTTCGCTGTGGACGGTATACTGTGCACCCTGACGATGCTGCTTTTAAATATACTCTTCCTGCTGAAATTCAAGTGGGGAATTGAAGGATATTTGCTGGCCATCATACTTTCGGACGCTTTTTCCTCGATGTTTTTGTTTACGGCGGGCAAGCTTTGGCGATATATTACTTTCGGCAGAACAGATAAGTCGCTTATCCGCTCGATGATAAGCTACGCCGCCCCCATGATGCCGGCAACGGTGCTGTGGATAGTTACAAGCATATCCGACCACTTTATAGTTAAGTATTTCCACGGCGAGTATCTTAACGGAATACTTGTTGTTGCATATAAAATACCAAATATTCTTACAACGGTGTTTACAATGTTTTCTCAGGCATGGAACATGTCGGCGATATCCGAAAACAACTCCTCCGAGCGCGAGAGCTTCTATACCCGGGTATTCTCACTGAACCAGTCGTTTATGTACACCCTTTCCGCAGGGATACTTATGCTCATCAAGCCGATAACAAGGGTGTGGGTGGACGCTGCTTATTTTGAATCCTACAAATATTCCCCGGTTCTGACTATTGCAACGGTATTCACCTGCTTCAATGTTTTTCTTGGCTCGGTCTATATCGCTCAGAAGAAAACGAAGCACACCTTTTATACCTCGCTTGCGGCGGGAATTATCAATATCGTTCTGAATCTGGCGCTTATACCGCGCTTTGGAATTTACGGGGCGGCAATTGCGACCTTTGCCGCATATTTCGCGGTATTTTTCTATAGGCTTTATGATACAAGAAGATATATACACTTCGGATTTTCCATGCCGAAGCTGCTTATAAATACGGCGCTGCTTGCCGTTATGGCGATTGTGAATATAGCCGAGCTTCCGGGTGCGGTTATGTATATCGCGCTGGCGGCACTGTTCGCTGCGGTGCTGACAATAAACCTCCGCGAGCTTTTAAGGATAGCGGTGTTTATCATCCCGAAAAAAATAAAGTCAAAAATCGGCTTTATTTCAAAGCTTGAAAATAAGCTGACAATAAACGATTCAATTGAAGAAAGGAAAGAATGAATCATGGCAGAACTTAAATTTGAAATCAAGGAAACACTGGGCGTTCTTTCAGAGAACGCAAAGGGCTGGACAAAGGAATTAAACCGCGTCAGTTGGAACGATTACGCTCCAAAGTACGATATAAGGGAATGGTCGCCCGACCACACAAGAATGGGCAAGGGCGTTACATTAACCGACGAGGAGTTTGAAAACCTTCGCAAAATAATCAACGGCGAGCCGGTAGATACCGATGGCGACGATGTTGACGAGGCGGACATTCTGTAAGCGATTTGCCAGTTTCGACAAAATGTGAGCGGTCACTGTCTGATATTTTGCAATATACGTCAAACTTACAAAAACAGCCTAAAATTACGTGAATTGAGCTTGACAATTAATGTGATTGCCGCTATAATGATATACGTATCAATAACTATAAGCAATATTTATAATCATATATTCAGGCGGGGCGTTTTCCGCCGCTGCTGACATAGCTCACTCTTATTAATCAGCTTAGGAGAAAGATAAATGAATTCCAACGAAAAGGATTATATGGAAATAGACCTTATGCGGCTTTTAAAGGCCATGCTTCACCGCGCATGGGCGATAGCTATTGCCGTTATTGCAGGCGCGCTTATTGCTTTTGCTTATGCCTCTTTGCTTATTACTCCTTTATATAAGTCAAAGGCGCTGCTTTACGTCAACAACAGCTCGATAAGCCTGGGCTCAACAAGCGTAAGCATAAGCACCGGCGAGCTTTCAGCCGCTAAAAGCCTTGTTGATACCTATACGGTAATCTTGAAGACAAGAACGACCCTGAACGCCGTTATAGAAAAGGCGGGTCTTAGCTATACTTATGATGAGCTTTATAAGATGATAGAAACGTCTTCGGTAAACGGCACAGAAATTTTCCAGATAGTCGTTACCAGCCCCGACCCCAAGGAGGCTGAGGTTATTGCGAACACCGTTGCCTCGGTGCTTCCCGAAAAGATATCCAATATCGTTGACGGAAGCTCGGTAAAGATAGTTGACTATGCGGTGGTTCCCAGCAGAAAGGATTCGCCTAGCGTTACAAAATATACCATGATAGGAGCGGTGTTAGGCTTTGTGCTTGCCGCCGGAGTCATTGTTGTAATGGAGCTTATGGACAACCTTGTAAAGGACGAGGAATACCTGTTGCAGACCTACAAGCTGCCTGTACTTGCCGCTGTTCCTGATTTAGACGCTGATGCGTCATCCTATGGCGGTTACTACGGAAAGAGCTATAAGTCGTCAAGTGGAGGAAAGAAATGAGCTTACTAACAAAGAAAACAAGCGGAGCGGCCGCCGATAATTCCCCGATAGGCGCAAATTTAAGCTTTGCTGCCGCAGAAGCATATAAGCTTTTAAGAGCAAACCTTATGTTCAGCCTTGCGGCTAACGATTTAAAATGCAGAGTTGTGGGAATAACCAGCTCCATGCCGAGCGAGGGTAAGTCCACCACCTCTATCAACCTTGCCTACAGCATTGCCGAAACCGGCAAAAGGGTTTTGCTGATAGACGGCGATATGAGATTGCCGACCTTGGCAAAGCGCCTTAATATAACCCGTTCGCCGGGTCTTTCAAACCTTTTGGCAGGGCTTTGCAACGGAGCGGACGTTTTGCGTGCCTCAGGGCTTCATGATAATCTTCATGTTATCACCGCAGGCGATATTCCGCCCAACCCCAATGAGCTTTTAGGCTCTGAACTGATGGAAAGGGTCGTAGCTTCTCTTACCAAGAATTACGACTATATTATATTTGACCTTCCGCCGGTAACATCCGTTTCAGACGGTTTGGTTATTTCAAAGCTGCTGGATGGCATTATAATAGTAGTAAGAAGAAACTTCTGCGACCAGCAGTCGCTTGCCGAAGCCATGAGGCAGATTGAATTCCGCCATGGCAAGGTGCTTGGCTTCGTTCTTACACGCTCCGAGATTTCTCATAAGAATTATAAGAAATACAGAAAGGGCTATGGCTACGGCTACGGTTATGGCTATGGCTACGGCAATACCCATCAAAGCAGCAAGTCGGATAAGTCCGCAAAGAGCGGTCAGACAAAGGTTACGAAGGTCGAAAAGGATGATTGATTTCCATTCGCACATCCTTCCGGGGGTGGACGATGGCTCGAAAAACGTTGGAATGAGCCTTGAGATGTTGCGTGCATCTGCTGCTCAGGGCGTTACGGATATCTGCCTGACTCCGCACTTCTATGCCGAGCAGAACACTCCCGAAAAATTTCTGGAAAAGCGCAGCCGCGCCGCTGAAGAGCTGTTTTCGCATCTTGAGGGCGGTCTGCCGAGGATACATCTGGGCGCAGAGGTAAAGTACTTTGAAGGCATATGTCAGTGCGAGGATCTGGAGCTTTTGAAGCTTCAGGGCACAAACATCATCCTTATAGAAATGCCTTTTATGAATTGGACCGATCGGATTTGGAGAGATATTGAAGAAATATCATCTTACCCAAATACAAAGGTTATGCTCGCCCATCTTGAAAGATATTTACAATTTAATGCCGAAAAGTACTTGACAAAACCGGCCATGCGTGATATACTTATACAGTCGAATGCCGAGAATTTCACCTCGGGCTTTTTCCAGCGGCGTAAGGCAATGAAAATGCTGCGGGAAGGCATAATAGATGTTATCGGTTCAGACTGTCATAATCTTAGCTCAAGACCGCAGAACATAGCCGAAGCAAGGAAGGTGATTCAAAAAAGCCTTGGAAGCAGCGCTCTTGAACGAATAGACAGAATTGGTGAAAATATTTTAGGCAACGCCTTGGGATAAGCTTTTAGGCTTGGAAGGGATGATTATATGAAGCTTAACCGAGTTATTTCAATAGCTACAGCGGCAGTTATAATGCTCTCGCTGATGACAGTTAATGTTTACGCGGCAGACGATAAGGAGGGCTCCCTCCTTAACAAAATAGTGAACGCGATTACAAAATCCGCTGACGATGATGATGACGGCTACAAAAGCCCGGTCGATTTTGACTACTACCAGAAAAAGAATCCTGATGTATGCGCATGGCTTGAAATCCCCGGAACCGATATAGACCATCCGATTCTTCAGAATCCGGATGATGACGAGTATTACAGCAGGCGCAGCTGGAACAAGAAGAAATCCTCAAAGGGTTCTTTGTTCACACAGGCAACCTATAATTCAACCGATTTTTCTGACCCTGTAACCATTATCTACGGTCACAGGACTAATGACGGCTCAATGTTCGGGCAGCTTCAGAAAACCTACTCGGACAAGAAGAGCTTTGAAGAAGCCGAAGAGATCATAATTTACCTGCCGGATAAGGAGCTTCACTATAAGGTGTTTGCTGCTGTTCCCTATGGCAATGAGCACATTCTTTACAATTATGATTTCACAAAGCTAAGAATGCGCCAGGCATTCTTTAACACCGTTTTTTCCGCAAGCGGTGTAGGAGCAAATATCAACGAGGATAATTACTCCGAAGATGAGGATGGTATTGTAATCCTTTCAACTTGTTTGAGAGGTAACAATAATAAACGCTATCTTGTGTTGGCTCAGCTGACTAAAAAGGTAGACTAAAATTTTTATGGAGGGTACTATCATGAAGAAAATTGCAAAAGCAGCACTTGCTGTTATGCTCGTACTTGCCATGACTGTCACCGCTTTCGCTGCTTCTGTCAGCAGACCTGAAAGCACTTTAGGCGTTCAGAAGGCAGTTGTTACTGATGCAAACGGCAACACTGTTGCTCTCAGCCCCCTTGACATCACTATCAAGGATGCTGACTCGACAAGCAAGGACGAACTTAAGAATGCTGCAAGCGACCTTACAGCTCTCGCTTCCGACTTGGCTGATGAGCTTCCTGCCGGCGTTACCGCTGAAGATCTCACAGTTAAGGAAGTATTTGATGTAAATCTTAGCGCAACTGCTAAGAAGCTCATCGAAAACGGCGGTTCTGTAAGAATCAACTTCACCGTTCCCGGCGTTAAGAAGGGCGATTTCGTTGTTGCACTTCACAAGGACGAGGTTGACGGTTGGGAAGCACTTCCTGCAAGCGCTGTTGGACTTAACAACGTTGCTGTTACCATGGAAAGCTTCTCCCCTGTTGCTATCTTAACCCTTAAGGGTGTACAGGTCAACGGAAACGTAACTTCTCCTTCTACCGGTATGGAAGTTGCTGATGTTGCTTACGGTGTAGTTGCAGCTTGCGTTGCTGCTCTGTAAGAGGCATAACCGAGTATAAAAATGAAGCTTAAGTTAAGAAAAGCCCCTGTTAAGGTTATTCTTGTACTTATATGCGTCATAGCTCTGTTGATTGTTATAGTGTCGTTGCTGCTTTCATGGGAGCAACGACACTATTATTTTGAAACGGATGATCAGGACTATACGCACTACGATGAGGACAGCGGGCTTGATGAGGTTTACTACAACGGCGCATGGTATGCTCAGAAGCCGGATATTGAAACGATTCTGTGCATAGGCATTGATAAGAATGAGGGCGACGATACCGTTGCTGATTTGGGCAACTACAACTCTCAGCAGTGCGACTTTTTGGTTGCCGTAGTACTTGATAACCGAAATAAATCATATACCGCTTTGCAGATCAACCGCGATACCATGGCGGAAATACCGGTTATCGGCTTCGGCGGAGACGTTTTGAGCACGGAAACAGGTCAGATAGCCCTTGCACATACCTACGGCTCCGGCGGCAAGGATAGCTGCGAGAATACTGTTGAGGCGGTTTCAAATCTGCTTACAGGTGTTAAGATAGACCATTACATATCG
>CALDFS010000114.1 GCA_937942105.1 uncultured Ruminococcus sp.
CGGTTACTCCTCTTTTTATTCCCATGCCCCGAACGCCGGCTATCTCAATCTCGTCAGCTTCGGGAGACTTGAACGGCACGCCGCCCTGCATGGGCAGGTCTGTTCCCTTGGAACGGGGCAATATGGAGCCGTTTGCTATGAAACAGCAGTAGTCGGAGGTCTTCAAAAACTCCCTTACGGCGCGCTGACGCTGCGAAAGCTCCACGACCTTAAGCAGTGCCTCACGGTCAAATTCGCGTATATATCTGTCCATGATTTTGGGAAGGTCGGAGGTGAGCATACGTATAGTCTTTTTCATCTTATGGTATGGCAGCTGCACCTGTATCACCAGGCAGAGATACAGCACCTTTGGAACATCCCTGCCCACCCATGGGTAAATCGTTATTCCCGAGCCATAGTCGTAATCCCGCGGAAGTCTTACCGCAAAGTACGCTGAGTTGCGCACGGTTATCTCACCGCCCGGCTCGCAGAAGTAGTACCACCCGTTTTCCTCCACAGGGCGGGAGCGATTGTATAGCTCGTCGTTGAGTTCATCCATATAGGGTTTAAGCGCCCGCAGGCACCAATCCGCGATAACATAATCCTCGATACCCTGCGATATTCCCAAATCCTCTGAAGGTATACCTATGGTGACGGTCGGACAATCGAGCTTCTGCCTGCCCGATTGGGTGACATGGTAAAATACGCCTTCGCGCCAATATATCGGGTCGGAGACCATTTCCGACGGGAAGCTGCCGTCTAACTGAATAGCTCTTGCCTGCCCGGAATACATCTCATCAAATTTTTCGGTGTTCGGCTTCATGCCGAGTAAAATATTTTTTAATCGTTTCAAATTATCAGCCTCATTTCCTAAATCGTAGTTGATTCCCAGCTTATCTGCAGGTATTGCCCAGCAAGACCGAAGCAAGCATGGGGCTTTCGGCGTTTGTTGGGGTTATCTGCAAAAAGCAGCCATCATCAAGCCAGTAGGTGGGGTCGTACTCCACATCGTCATGGTCTGTTGGGTTTGCGTCCATATGCTTCGGGATAATATATTTGCCGTCATAGACGCTCTGAATGCTCTCTGCCTTTTCGGACAGAGCGGATAGCTTGTCTTTGAGTCTTAACATTGGCAATCCCCCTTTTTCTTTTTATTGATACTGTATTTTTGAACATAAAAAATCATCACTTTCCCTTCCGAAATAAACTCCTTAGGCTTAAAGTGATGATTTATGCAACAAAAAAGCACGCCCGAAAGCGTGCATTATGACTATAGGATATCCCCTACAACTACAGGCTGAACCCGCGTGAAGGCATAATTATGGCTTTACAAGCAAAAATCTTATTCACTTTCATACGGATTCGCTCCTTTCATAGCTGATTTAAGGTAAGGTTAGTATAGCACAGTTTTTGGAAGCTGTCAAGTAGGGAAGCTTATTTCTTTTAAAAAAACAAGTCAATCCCTTTTCATCTGCCTTAAGAAGAGCACTATAGCTATTGCCAGCGTAACAGCCATGTATCCCAGAACCCACGGAAGGTGCGGCAAAGTGCTCTGCCAGTCCCCTGCAAAAACGGCTCTTTCCAGCTCAACAGCATGGATGAACGGCAAAAGGTTGGCAATTGTCTTGAAAGCTGAGCCTACCATCTCCACATCAAACCATATTCCGGAAAGCCATGCCGAAAGATTGGTCAACAGCGCTCCGCATATTCCGCCAACCTGCTTGGTGCTCATCACGCTTCCGCAGAGAAGCCCCAAAGCGATAAAGAAGAGCGCGCATGGAATTATCATAAGTACGGCAAAAGCTGTGTTCAGCCCCAGCTTAAGTCCCAGAAGCGCCGCGAAGATATAGCATATTACCGACTGCGCCAGTGCAATAGGAAGTATTGGCAGGATGTACCCGAAAATGAAGTCTGCGGCAGTCAGCGGCGTGGTGTAAAGGCGCTGTAAAAGCGAGCTTTCCCTGTCCTTAGAAATAAGGTTCGCTGAGAACAGAGTCATAAACGAAAGCCCGAACACAGTCACACCTGGGGTGAGTTCTTCAAGCTCGAACAGGCTTGCAGGGATATTTGCCTGTATTGCGGTAAGAAGTGCTAAAAGTATTATCGGAAAGCCCAGACCGAAGCCTAAAGTAAGCGGGTCGCGCAGGATTTCTTTCAGTGTCCTGCCGGCAAAGGTCAACATTCTTTTCATAGCTCATTCAGCTCCTTTCGCTCGAAGATGTCGCTTTGACAATCTTAATAAACGCTTCCTCAAAGCTTTCCGTCTTCGCACTTAACTTGATTTCCCCGGCTGTGCCCACAGTAAGAAGCTTGCCGCCGCGCATAATTCCTACCCTGTCCGAAAGAGCTTCCGCTTCCTCCATGTAGTGGGTTGTGAGGATAATAGTGGTGCTCTTTTTAAGCTCTCGGATAACGTCCCACAGCTCGCTCCGAGCTATAACGTCCAAGCCAAGTGTTGGCTCGTCAAGAAAAAGTATCTTCGGTTCGCTTATTATTGCCATGGCAATGCTTAAACGCCGCTGCCATCCGCCTGACAGCTTGCCCGCACGCTTTGACATTACCTCGGTCAAGCTGAACTGCTCGCATAGCTTTGCAATCTTTTCGGCGGTTTTCGCTTTCGTAAAGCCGTGCACCCCGCACATAAGCTCAAGGTTTTCCTTTGCGCTCAGGTTGGGCGCAACCGCCGTCTCCTGCGGGGAAACACCTATAAGCGGCTTGACATCGCCGGCAGCAGAAACAATGCTCTTCCCGCAGACAACAGCATCACCCGAAGTAGGCTTAACAAGGCAGGAAAGCATTTTAATAGTGGTGGTCTTTCCTGCGCCGTTCACTCCCAGAAGGGCAAAAAGCTCTCCTTGGTGAATGTTCAGGCTGAGGTCATCCACAGCGGTGACATCTTTATATTTTTTAGTCAGATTTCTGATTTCTATTGCTTCCTTTATTTCCATATTCATTCGCTTCCTTTCTGTTCGTACAGCTTTGCATATCTTTCTTTAAGACCCATATAAGCGTCTGTAAGCATACTGCTGACAGTTTCCTGTTCCCAATTCAGATAGCCTGTGGCTATCATTGTGGCTATTCCGTGAACATATACCCACATTTCAAGGTGAAACATATATGCGTCATCCTTAGTGATTCCAACGTTTTGAGAGACTATATCGGTAAAATGGTTCATCTCTTCAAGCTTACCTGGTTCGTCCGGCGGACTAATCTGCATAAAAAGAATCTTAAACAGCTTGGGATAGCTTCTTGCAAAACGGATATATGCCATTCCCGAAGCCTTATAAACCGGGTACTCGCCGCTTTGGCACAGCTTTGCCTGCTCATCGAGATATTTTTGATACGCCGCTGAAACGACCTCGTTTTGCAGCTCTCCCATGCTTTCAAAGCAGCCGAATATCACCTTTGAGGATGCTTCCAAGCGTGAGGCGACCGCTCTTGCGGTGACAGCCTCCAGCCCGCCCTCCTCGGCGATACCTAGGGCGCAGGATATTATTTCATCCTTGGTAAATTTGTTTTTAGGCGGCATATTGTCTCCTTTCACAATAAAAATATTTGTTTGGGTATTGACATATCAAAGCATCTGTGATATTATATATGCTCCAATCAGAGCATATATATAATATTAATTTCAGGAGGATTATTTATGACTAACGAGCCATTAAGCGAAAAGGTATCTGTAAACATCAACACGGCAACGTTATCCAATATCGACATTTTGGTGGACAACGGCTACTATTCCAACCGCAGTGATTTTATCAATCAGGCCCTGCGCGAATCTCTGCGCAGACACCAGAGCACTCTTGACAGAATCATCGATGACAAGACAAAAAAACGCAGTGAAAGCGATGAGCATTGGTTTATAGGAGTATCCTCGCTCGGCGCTCATGATATCAGAGAAATGAAGAAGTACAGAGATAAAACCGACATTGTTTGCTACGGAATCCTGGGTATTGAGAATGATATCGAACCGCAGAGCCTGTTTGACGCCGTAAGGAGCATAAAGGTTAAGGGCAAGATTTTTTGCAGCCCTGAAATCAAAAAGCATTATGGTCTGAAATAACGCGACTTTCTTGCGCAAGACATTAGGAATCATATGTTGCGCAACGTATGTTTCTATTATATCACGATTCTACGAAATGTCAAGCCGTTCCAATGCATTTTATCGCTCAAATCAGGCATCTTAACTGCTGTATAATGCAGGTTGATAATTAAGCTCTTTACTATTTTCTTCACTTGTGATATTATCAGAATCGGGTGAATGTCATAAGCTCGCTGTGCGTATCCCGAAAGAGCAGAGCGAAAGTATCGGCATATCCCATAGAAGCAAAAGCATTTATAT
>CALDFS010000115.1 GCA_937942105.1 uncultured Ruminococcus sp.
TCCAACGCCGCAGTAGATATAGAAATCGTCCTTAGTCATGCCATAGTCAAGAACGACCTGACGAAGATATTCTGCGGCTTCCTTCTTGGTTCCCTGAATGCACCAGCTGTCCCCCGCTATCGGCAGGAAGTAACCTATTTCCTCTAAGCACTGCTCAAACATCCACCATGTGCAGGCGGCGCCCATTGAGAATCCTCCGAATCCGCGGTGAAGGCGGGATGCCTTGATTCCCTTCTCATTGGTCTTTTCACAGTAGGTATTATACTTGCCCTCTACCGCCGGGACAACATCCTTTATAAACTCTTTGGCGAAATTCTTGCAGCAGGCAGTAGCATCGCCGTTATAGGGGTTGTTGTAGGATACGCCGACGAAGATACAAGGCTCCATATCGCCGTTGGCTATCATGTTATCAAGGATTCTCTTCATTTCGGAATCCTCCATAACTCCGCCCAAAAGCTCCTTTTCATTTCCCCCGCCGCCGTGCATCATGTACATTACGTTATACTTTTTCTCGGTATCCTCCTGATTGTAGCCATATGGGAGATAGACGAGAGCAGTCTTCTCGAACGTCTCATTATCGCCGGCGTAGTTTTTGGTTTCGTACTTTACCGAAGCCACTACTCCGCCGTTTTTCGACAGCTTTAAGTACTCCTGCGGGATCTCATGATATGGATTATCCGGAAATTCGGTTTTTCTCGGAGGTTTTTCATTTTTTCCGCAAGCAGTCAATCCGGTCGCGAAAGTAAGTACGGCAAGCAGTGCGCAAGCCAGTCTTTTCATTAACATTGATCAAGTCAGCCCTTTCGTACATTAATATTATCCCTTATTCTATATTGCGTTCAAAATTTAATAATTAAATTAGAGACATAATTAATATACTACCTTTTAATGAAAATGTCAAGTGGGATATCAGGCGGTTTTTATTTTTATAGATTTTTATGCCTTGATGATACGCGCGCCCACCGAGCTTTGTGAGTCACTGCGACAGATGTGCCATCGTGGTACATCAAGCAACAAGAGCCGTTTGGACGCTTACGCGCCCCACCCGCCGCCCGCAGGCAGCCGCCCATACCCCAATTAAACGCGTCCACAACCGATGGTTGAGCGAATTTTCAACGAACAGTTGCGAAAAATCACCGATTTCAACCTTTGATATGTTTACTCCGGCGCGGTTCTGTGCTATCATGTAATCACAGTAAAAAAAGCTTTTCAACTGAATACTTATGAAAGATGTGATTTTATGGAATATTCATTCGGCAGAAAAATCGCCGAGCTAAGGCGCAAGGCAAATCTTACGCAGGAGGCTTTGGCGGAGAAGATGGGCGTTTCGGCTCAGGCAGTCTCGAAATGGGAAAATAACCAGTCCTGCCCCGACATTATGCTTTTAAAGGACCTTGCAAAAACCTTTGGGGTAACCGTTGACGAGCTTCTTTCCTCGGAAGAGGAAACAAAAAACGTTGTCGCGCTTGTACCCGAGGAAAAGCGCAAAAGCCCCGATGAGCTGATATTCAAGGTTGTCATGCAGGACGGCGGCGACAGCTGCAAGGTGAATCTGCCGCTTGCGCTGATATCCGCTCTGTCAAAAACCGGAATGAACGTTTTCAGCTTCACCATGGGCGACAGCGAAATGGCTAAAAACCTGAGCAATATCGATTTAGGACAGGTATTAAGCCTTGCCGAAGCAGGGGTTGTTGGCAAGCTCGTTGAAATGAGAGGAAGCGAAGGCGAAATGATAGACGTTTACATTGAGTAGCTCTCAACAAGAAAGGGAAAATATGAAAATATCCTTTTACACCCCGGATGACGGCGGAAAGTCTTTCAGCCTGTGCATTCCGACTGTTATGACTTTGCGTATAGTCACCTCTGATATGGCACTGAGGATAGCCTCGAAAAGCTCCGGCAAATCGGCAAATATCCCTAAGCTTTCATCTCAGGCTCGGGCAGAGCTTATCGACACGGTAAAGAGGTTCAAGCAAAGCCATAAGGACTTTACCATGATTGAAGCTTCAAGCTCGGACGGCGAGAAGTTCACACTAAAGCTTTAATATCATCAGATACAAAAATCCTCCCACGGTTATTCATCGTGGGAGGATTGATTTTCATCATATTTTTGCCAGAACGCTTGATATTTCTGCGGAATACCGTATTTCTATCTCTTCGCCGAGACCGGAATTCTTGCTTGCTCCGTCCGGCGAAAATCCGCATTTTTCGTAAAAACGCCTTGCTCGGGCGTTTCTTTCAAGAACCCAGAGTATCGCTCTTTCTAAGCCCATGGCTTTAATCACTTCGAATGCTTCTCGCATAAGTGCTCTGCCTATTCCGCAGCCCCAGTATTCCTCTAAAAGATAGATGGCGACTATCTCGCCGTCTCCCTGACAGTCAGAATCGCGGGATACGCCTATGTAGCAGGCTCCGCATGGGGTACCATCACAATACGCCAGAAGATAAACCGCTTCCCCGCTGGACATCCATTTTTCAAGTGATCTTCGGCGGGTCTCGACATCGGTAAACTTCGCAAGGATATCCTTCGGGATAATCCCGCTGTACGCCGATTGCCAGGACTTGCAGAGGATTTCGGCAAAAATCCCGGCTTGACCGGAATCTGCTTTTCTTATGTTGATTTTGGGCATGGTTATCACCTTTCGTATTGCAAAAGACCCGGCAGTTTCGTGCGCCGAGTCTTTTTTGTGTGTCATAAAAATACGGTTCCTCAGAAATTACGGATATTGCTTTAAGACGTCCGCGATTTTCTTCTCTTTTCGGCTGCTGTATTTATCGTCAAATCTTTTAAACAATTCAATCTCCTTGTTAAAATACAGCCGGCGAAAATCGGTGTTTTTATCTCTTAGAAAATGCTCCTTACGTTCATATTCAAAAGCAATATATGAAATCACAAACTGAAGTATTTCATAGAAGAAATCGTTATAGTTATTGAATTCTTCTACCGTGACACTGCCTCTATCATCGTAGCCTTTAATAATATAAACCTGATCACCACAAATGGATGCGCATATAGTATCGTGAATACACGAAGTCGCTTCTGCAAGCTTGATATCAAAATCAGCCTCGGGCAGTTTCTGAAGTATTAATTCAATAACTTTTTTGGATTTTTTATCCGCATAAATATCCATATCAGGTAATCTCCGTATAAATCAAGAAATAGCTGTTTTGGTATGCCGTGTCTTTTTGTTAGCACAATGCGCTCATGATACAAATTATCTCTGCACCCTACCCGAAGCGTTTCCGCCTGCAAGCGATTCAACCTCGGCAACCGAGCAAAGGTTGAAATCGTGTTCAATAGTGTGCTTTAAGCAGGATGCCGCAACCGCGAAATCTATTGCCTTCTGTGGGTCATATCCCGAAAGGAGAGAATAGATAAGTCCGCCGCCGA
>CALDFS010000116.1 GCA_937942105.1 uncultured Ruminococcus sp.
TGGCATCATCACATTCGCGGGCGCTGGCGCTATTGCCGTTAGCTATAAGCATATCGGTATTTTCCGAGGAAATACCCTCGGCAGTGATGGGCGGCTTTTCAGGGCTGCTTATTGACGTTTCGCAGGGGCAGCTTATCGGCTTTACGGCGCTGTATCTCTGCCTTTGCTGCGGGCTTATTTCGGCGCTTTTCAGGCAGTTTCTGCGGAAGAATTTTATCAACTACGCTGTTGCGGTAATCATCTGCGTATTCGTCTACCTTTACATTAACTACTTCTTTTATTACAGGATATGGGAATACGAGGGCTACGGGCTTGTTCTTAAATCGCGGCTTCTGCCCTCCGCCTTGAAGACCCTTATTTGGTCGCCGGTATGGTTTGTTTACATCTGGCTGCTGACCAAGCTTTCCGGAAAGAAGAAAACGTTGGAGATTGAAGAGGCAGACGAGAAGATTGACAGAGTATGATGTGCAGCATTTTAGCCGCTATGTAAACCCAACAAAGTATAAAAAGGACCTATCCCATGAAAAAGCTATCCTCCTTTATCCGCGCCGCTATCGGTGTTGCTGTTATAGTAATATTTGCCGTGTTCTTCGGAATACGGCTTATGAAAATACAGATTGTTGACGGCGAAAAGTACCTTAGCATGTCCCATCGCTCTACCACTGCCACTCAGACCGTTTATGCCGTCAGGGGCGGGATTGTTGACAGCAAGGCGCGCCCCTTGGTGGAAAACAAGGTATCATACAACGTTATAATAGAGCATTCCTTCTTTCCGGACAGTCAGAAGGAGCAGAACGAAACCATCCTGCGCATTGCCAAGCTTCTTGAAGAGGATGGCATTGAGTGGATAGACGAGACTCCGATAACCTTTGATATGCCCTATGAGTATCTTTCGGACGCAAAGGAATCGGATATAAACAGAATAATCTCTAAGCTTCGGCTTAACAGCTATGCCACGGCTGAAAACTGCATAGCCAAGCTGATAGAGGATTTTGACATCAGCCCGGAATACACCGCAAGCGAGCGCAGAATCATTGCGGGGGTAAGATATCAGATGATCTTGGCGGACTTCTCTTCAAAAACCGATTATGTTTTTGTAAAGGACGTTCCGATTGAGACGGCTTCAAAGATTCGCGAGCTGCGCTCCTTTATTCCCGGGGCGGATATCGCCGAGGGCGCGGTAAGAGTTTATACTTCCGGTGATATATTCCCGCATGGAATCGGATATGTAGGTCCTATTTACGCCGAGGAGTACGAACAGCTTAAGGATAAGGGCTATTTTATCAGCGATACCGTAGGCAAAAGCGGCATAGAAAAGGCGATGGAGAGCGTTCTGCGCGGCAAGAACGGCGAAAAGCAGATAACCGTTTCGAGCGACGGCGCCGTTACCGAGCGGACGACAATTGCCCAGACCCCCGGAAACACCGTCATGCTCACTATAGATTCGGAGTTTCAGAGCAAGGTTCAGGATATTCTTGAAGCGCACATAGGCTATCTGAATCAGGGCAAGCTTACAAAGAAGGACAATGTTACAAAGGAATATCTTGATTTTTCGGAATGCAATTCGGGCGCGGCTGTGGTTATCGACGTAAAAACAGGGGCAGTGTTAGCTCTTGCCACCGCCCCGGGATATGATATTAACGAGCTTTTAGAGGACTATTCCGCTGTTCTTAATGCCGAGGGTGCTCCGCTTTACAACCGCGCGGTGGATGGGCTATATCGCCCCGGCTCGGTTATGAAGACGGTTACGGCAATTGCTTCGCTGAGCGAAGGGATCATCACGCCGGAGGATAAATTTTTCTGCGCGCGGCACTATAACTTTTTGGATATAGTAGTAAACTGCACCGGCTCCCACGGAAACATCAGCGTTACCACAGCTATACAGAAGAGCTGCAACATCTTCTTCTATCAGGTGGTGCAGAAGCTGGGACTGGATAAGCTTATGCAGTATCAGCAGGCGTTCGGGCTGGCGACCGAGCAGAACCTTGAAATAAGCTCGGCTAAGGGATACCTTGCCTGCCCGGAGACGTTTGAAAACCTTGGCATTGACTGGACGGTGGGTCAGGTGCTTCAGGCGGCTATTGGACAGTCGGAGGTGGGAGTAACGCCATTGCAGATGTGCGTTTTAGCGGCGACGATTGCCAACCGCGGCGAGCGCATGAGGTCCTACCTTGTTGACTCGGTGTGGGATTACAATATGCAGAAAATGATATCAAAAACCGAGCCGCAGGCAGTTTCGAAGATAGAGGCCGACCCGGAAAGGGCGTTCCAGCCGGTAATTGACGGAATGATACTTGCCGGAGAAAGCACGACCGCGCAGACCTATTCTGCCTCCAACGAGCAGGCGGCATTTGAAGCCCAGTTTTCGACAGCGGCGCTTCCGAAAAAGGTTGCGATAAAAACCGGAACTCCGCAGGCGAGCAACAAGGCAACCCAGAATTCCACAGTGGTAGGCTTCTATCCGGCGGACGACCCGGAAATCGCCTTTGCCGTGGTTATAGAGGGCGGAGAGTATGCGAAGTATACCGTGCGCAAGATTATTGAAGCGTACTATGGGTACGAGACGAAAGTGGTTGATATCGGCGGCGGCAGAATGAAAAGTGTATGTGACGGCGCAGAATGAGCTATGAATCGTACTTTTGTTTTGCCGTCACCCGCGTTTACTCCGTCTTTGGGATATAATTTGAGATATGTGCGTTTTTTCTGCACATACCTCAGTTTGACTGCATTTATGGACGTAAACGCCGGACTTCGGTTTAAGAGAACGGGACGGCGCAGAATGAGCTATGAATCGTACTTTTGTTTTGCCGTCACCCGCGTTTACTCCGTCTTTGGGATATAATTTGAGATATGTGCGTTTTTTCTGCACATACCTCAGTTTGCTTGCTGCTTATGGACGTAAACGCCCGACTTTTGTTTAGGTGCTTAAAATTTGTTATGAAGGATAATAGCTCTCCTACTTCATAGTGGAGCTATTGTTTAATACCGGCACACTGTATAAAAACAGCACATCCTGCTTGTCGAACTCAACAAACCTGCCAACAAACGCGCTTTGCAGATATCTTATATCTACAAGCGTTATTTTTTTGTAGCTTTCAATAAGCAGCGGGGCAAGGGTGGAGCCGAAGGAATCGCGGAAAATGATAAGCTCCTTATCGCTGAGCGAATTGGGGTTTTCGATTGTTATAAGCGACTTTGAGCCGCACAGATACATTTCATATGGGTCCCTGCCCTCGCCGAGCTCCATGCTGTATATCGGTATTTCCGAGTTCGATTCATAGTCGAACGCCGTGGCTGATTCTATTGCAGGGCTGGTGATATATTTAAGCTCATCTGCCCTAAGCGG
>CALDFS010000117.1 GCA_937942105.1 uncultured Ruminococcus sp.
AAGCTCTGCCGCCGCCATGCATTCCTCGTCGCTGGCATCAAGCCTGCCGTAACGGATATTATCCATAACCGTTCCGGTGAACAGGTTGGTATCCTGCAAAACTATGCCTAAGGAACGGCGCAGGTCATCCTTTTTGATTTTGTTGATGTTTATGCCGTCGTACCTTATCTTGCCGTCTGCGATGTCATAGAAGCGGTTAATAAGATTGGTGATGGTGGTCTTGCCCGCGCCTGTCGCACCGACGAAGGCAACCTTCTGACCCGGCTTGGCGTATAGGGTGACGTTGTGAAGAACCGGCTTGTTCTCCTCATATTCAAAGTCTACGTCAAAGAACCTTACGTCGCCTGTCAGCGGGGCGTAGGTAACGCTTCCGTCAGCCGAGTGGGGGTGCTTCCATGCCCATCTTTCGGTTCTTTCGGGGGTTTCGGTGATGTTGCCGTTCTCATCATACTTAGCGTTTACAAGCTTAACGTAGCCGTCATCGACCTCGTGAACCTCGTCCATCAAATCAAAGATACGCTTTGTTCCCGCAAGACCCATTACAACCGCGTTTATCTGGTGGGAAACCTGATTGATGTTGCCTGTAAACTGCTTTGTCATATTGAGGAAGGGGACAACTATACTAATTGAGAATGCCGCGCCCTTGATGCTCAGATTGGGTGCGCCGGTTATCAGGAATATTCCGCCGACGATTGCAATTATTACATATAGTATATTTCCTATATTATATAACAGAGGGCCGAGAGAGTTGGCGTATTTGTTGGCGCGGTTAGAATCCTCAAACAATGCATTGTTGAGCTTATCAAAGTCTGCTTCGGCTTCTCTTTCATGACAGAATACCTTTACAACCTTCTGTCCGTTCATAAGCTCCTCAGCGTAGCCCTCCACCTTTCCCAGCGAAGTCTGCTGGCGCACAAAATACCTTGAAGAGCCGCCGCCTATCTTTCTTATAAACACAGTCATAAGAATAACTCCGACAACAACCACCGCTGTAAGGGGGACGCTGAAGTAAATCATAATGCAGAACAGCGATAAAACGCTTGTGGCGCTCATGAGCATCTGCGGAAGGCTTTGGGATATCATCTGCCGCAGGGTGTCTATATCGTTGGTGTAGTGGCTCATAATATCGCCATGGTCGTTGGTGTCGAAATACTTTATGGGGAGCTTCTGCATATTGGAAAACATCTTCTCACGGAGCTTTTTAAGCGTTCCCTGAGTGATTACCGCCATCATTTGAGAGAAGGTGAAGTCAGCTATCAAGGAAAGAATATAGAATATGACCAGTATTCCTACAAATCCAAGGATTTTTCCTGCCGCAGCCTCCCATGTGGATTCGCGGTTATCCTCTATTATCTGAATAACGTTCTGCATGAAGATGGAAGGGATGCTTCTAACAACCGAGTTGAAGATTATAAGTATCAGCATAACCGGCATAAGAACGGGATAAAAACTGAACATAAGCTTTATAAGCCTTACAAGTAAGCCTTTTTTGTTCTTTACAGGCTCGCGGGTTTTACTGCTCATCTGCTTTTCCCTCCTTCTGTGATTCTAAGATTCCCTCGTCTGAGGAAGCTTTATTCTGCGAAACGTAAATTTCGCGGTAAATCTCGCTGGATTTAAGCAGCTCGGCATGGGTTCCTACAGCCGCGATTTTGCCCGAATCCATAATGATTATCCTGTCGGCGTCCTCGATGGATGCCGTTCTTTGTGCAATGATAATCTTTGTTGTTTCCGGGATGTATGTGCGCATAGCTGCGCGAATCTTTGCGTCGGTTCTGGTGTCGACTGCGCTGGTGGAATCGTCCAAAATAAGTATCTTGGGCTTTTTTAGCAGCGCACGCGCTATGCAAAGCCTCTGCTTCTGTCCGCCCGAAACGTTCGAGCCGCCCTGCTCTATGTAGGTATCGTATTTTGCCGGGAAGCCCTCGATAAATTCGTCTGCACAGGCAAGCTTGCATGCGGTGATAATTTCCTCGTCGGTAGCTTCCTTATTGCCCCACCGCAGATTTTCCTTGATAGTTCCCGAGAACAAAAGGTTCTTCTGTAATACAACGGCAACGTTGTTTCGCAAGGTGTCCAAATCGTATTCCTTAACATTCCTGCCGCCGACCTTAACCTCGCCCTCGGTGGCGTCGTAAAGCCTTGAAATAAGCTGGATTAATGATGACTTGCCCGAGCCTGTTCCGCCGATAATTCCTATAGTCTCGCCGGATCTGATATGAAGCTCTATATCCTCAAGCGAATTCTTTTTTGCCTTTTTGGAGTACTTAAACGAAACATCATTGAAATCTATTGAACCGTCCGCAACCTCGAAAACGGGGTTCGTGGGATTATCAAGGGTAGCTTCCTCACTCAGAACCTCACATACTCGCTTTGCCGATTCATCCGCCATGGTTATCATAACGAAAATCATAGAAAGCATCATAAGGCTGTTGAGCATCATGAAGCTGTAGGTCAGCATGGCTGAAAGCTGCCCAACGTCGAAATCAAGCCCGCGGCTGGTGATTATTGTGTAGGAGCCAAAGGTAAGGGTGAATACCATTACCGCATATAAGCAGAACTGCATTAAAGGACCGTTTATCGCAACGATTCGCTCGGCAACAGTGAAGTCGCGGCAAACATCCTCAGCGGCAGTGTTGAACTTTTGCTGCTCGTAATCCTCACGCACGAAGGATTTTACTACTCGAATGCCCTTGATGTTTTCCTGAATAGAGCTGTTAAGGTTATCATACTTCTTGAATACCCTGCGGAAGCGCGGCATTGCCTTGCGTGATACCAAAAACAGCCCAACGCCCAGCACCGGAACAACAAATACAAATATCCATGCCATTTTACCGCCCATTATAAACGCCATGATAAATGCAAATATCAGCATAAGAGGGGAGCGGATGGCTGTTCTTATTATCATCATATAGGCATTCTGGATATTGCTGATGTCGGTAGTAAGGCGGGTTACAAGTGATGATGTTGTAAACTTGTCGATGTTTTCAAAGGAAAAGCTTTGTATCCTTGCGAACATATCATGGCGAAGATTTTTCGCCAGCCCGCATGAAGCCTCAGAGCAGGTAAACGCCGCCACAGTTCCGCATATAAGCGAAAGTATAGCCATGATTGCAAGCAAAATTCCCGATTTAACTATTGAATCCATTGTTCCGCCGTCCCTGATGGTGTTCACAAGGTCGGCAATAATAAAGGGAATAATGCAGTCTAAAACAACCTCCAAAATTACGAAGAACGGAGTTATTATAGCAGGCTTTTTGTATTCCCTGATGCTTTTTGCTAACATTTTCAACATTTCTTGTGACTTTCTCTCCTTTTTATTACTTTACTTATTTAATTAATTATTTAATTTATCTCTATTTTACCGCTATAAAATTTTAATGTCAATAGATTCTCAGTATTTTTGTATACTTTTTAAAAAACAGACTTGTATTATGCAGAAAAATATGTCATAATAAACTTAGTGAAAAATACGGAAAGGAAAGTCCCTGAATTGTCTCAAAATAATAAATCACTATCAGAGCTTGTAAAAAAGCTGCTTGACGCTAAGTCGGTTAAATATACTATTTCCTCGGTAATATGCTTCGTAATCGATTACACTATTCTTTTGCTCCTTGAAAAGCTGTTCAAGGGCTTGGGATTTTCACTTGCCATGGAGCTTGCAGCACTTCTTTCCTTTGCGGTAAGCTCTCAGATAAACTTTCACATCAACCGCCTGTGGGTGTTCAAATCAAATAAAAACATCCTCGCCGAAATGGGCGGATATTACAGCCTGGCATTAGTCAGCTTCTCGGTAAGAACATTTGTCCTGATGGAGCTGTTCGTCCGTGTTATGAAGCTTCCAACATGGATAGCAAAACCCATTGCTGAGGTCGCAATATTTGTTTTTAACTATTTTATCCAGAAAAAAATAATCTTTAAGAAAAAGGAGAAATCAGAAATGAAACCAACTCTACTTATTTTAGCCGCAGGCTTAGGCTCTCGCTTCGGAGGGGACAAGCAGGTATCACACGTTGGTCCGAACGGCGAATTTTTAATGGAATATTCCATTCACGACGCTATAAAGGCAGGCTTTAAAAAGGTCGTCTTCGTTTTAAAGCAGGAGATGATAGAAACCGTAAAAGCCGAGGTCGGCGAAAAATTTAAGGGCAGGGTAGAGCTTCAATATGCCGTTCAGGATTATTCAAGCCTTCCGGAGTTCTATACCGTTCCCAAGGATAGAGTAAAGCCGTTCGGAACGGTTCACGCGGTTCTTTGCGCAAAGGATTATCTTACCGACCCGTTTGTAACCGTAAATGCCGACGATTACTACGGCGCTGAGTGCTTTAGCATCATGCGGAATTATCTTGATAAGCTGAATGACGGCTCCGAAGCTGCCATGGTGACATATATACTTAAAAACACCGTCAGTGAAAACGGCTCTGTTACAAGGGGAATATGCTCGGTTGAAAACGGCAGGCTTACGCGTGTTGACGAAACAGG
>CALDFS010000118.1 GCA_937942105.1 uncultured Ruminococcus sp.
CTAATGGGTCAAGGGCGACAGTCCTTGCGAGGTCAAGGGCGAGAAGCCCTTGCGGGGTCTTGGGGCAGCGCCCCGAGTCGCTCCCCGCAGGGAGCGAAATACCCAGCGAAGCGAAGCGCAGGAGAGGTAGGAAAAACAGTCCGGTGGACTGTTTTTCCAGGAGAACCCTCGCCGGGGGTTCTCCTTGGACGCGTGAAACACGTCCATCCCTGCACTCACTCGCGATTGCAGCAGAACCCGGATATATAGACTATCCACGTCGCCCATGCAGCAAATTCATAATCCGACATCAACTATACCACACAAATGTGTAATCAATATGAAATCCCGAAAAAACAAATGATTTTACCCGCGATTCTTAAGCATCTCAATCGAGCGCTTCATCCTCGAAATAGTATCCTCCTTGCCGATAATCTCGGCAATCTCAAACGCTCCGCCGGGGGTAAACTGCTTGCCGCTTATCGCAACTCTTACGGGCCAGAGGATGTAGCCGTTCTTAACGCCCATATCGGCAATAAGCTTGAACAAAGCATCATGAAGCACATCGAATCTCCAGTCCTCAACAGCCTCCATAACCGGCAAAGAGCGCTCAAGAGCGTCAAGCGCAGTGTCGCAGTTGGTCTTCATCTTCTTGTTCTCGTATAGAGCTAAGTCGTAATCCGGCATTTCGTCTATAAAGTCAACCTGCTCGGGAATGTCTGTGAACACCTCGGTGCGGTTCTGCAGCAGGGCGGATATCTTTGAAAGGTCAACATCCTCCCGCCTAACGGTCTGACGGATGTAGGGGGCTGCATACTCCAAGAATTTCTCGGGAGTAAGCATTCTTATATACTCCCCGTTGATGGCGCGAAGCTTCAGCGGGTCGAAGATGGAGGGCGACTTTGAAAGCCCCTCGATGTCAAACTCCTGCTTCAACTCCTCAAGCGAGTAGATTTCCCGCTCGCCCTTTGGTGCCCAGCCTAACAGCGCAATGTAGTTGATGATTGCTTCGCTCAGATATCCCTTTGCAACAAGGTCTTCAAACGAAGCGTCGCCATTCCTCTTGGAAAGCTTTGAATGCTTGTCCTTCATTATAGGCGATACATGGATGTACTTCGGTATATCCCAGCCGAAGGCCTCATACAAAAGATTGTATTTGGGCGCAGAGGCAAGGTATTCGTTTCCTCTTACAACGTGGGTTATGCCCATCAGGTGGTCGTCAACAACGTTTGCAAAGTTGTAGGTGGGCATGCCGTCAGCTTTAAGAAGAATCTGGTCGTCAAGCGTGGAGTTTTCAACAGTGATATCACCGAAAAGCTCATCATGGAAGGTGGTGGTGCCTTCAAGCGGAATCTTCTGGCGGATTACATATGGCACGCCCTCGGCAAGCTTGGCTTCAACCTCCTCTTTGGAAAGGTTGCGGCAGTGCCTGTCATACATCGGGCTTACGCCGGAAGCCTCCTGCACAGCCTTAAGCTCGGCAAGGCGCTCCTTATCGCAGAAGCAGTAATATGCCGCGCCCTTTTCAACAAGCTCCAAAGCGTACTGCTTGAAGATTCCCATGCGCTCTGACTGGATATAGGGTCCTACAGGTCCGCCGATGTCCGGTCCTTCGTCCCAGTTAAGACCTACTGTTTTCAGGGTGCGATAGATTATATCGGTTGCTCCCTCAACGTATCTTTCCTGGTCGGTATCCTCGATTCTTAAAATAAACTTTCCGCCCTCTTTTTTCGCGATAAGATAGGTATAAAGCGCGGTTCTTAAGTTTCCGATGTGCATATAGCCGGTCGGGCTGGGTGCAAATCTTGTTCTTACTTCACTCATTACTTCTCTTCCTTTCTTCTTTCTATATCGCCCCTGATAGCTTCTATCAGGGCGGCAGCGTCGGAGAATTTTCTCTCCTCACGGTAAAATTCATTAAATAATATACTAACTGTATTGCTATAAACATCTCCATCAAAGTCAATTATATGGGTTTCTATGCCGATTTCGCCCGATTCATAGAAGGTTGGTCTTATCCCAACATTCGTAACACCCATATATCGCTTTCCGCCGATGATTACATCGCTGGAATACACCCCTCCCGGCGGCAGGATTTTTTGACCGTCAAAGGAGGTGTTTATAGTCCTAATTCCCATTTTTCTTCCCCTTGCGTCGCCGTGCAAAACGATTCCTTCAAGGAAATATTTGTAGCCCAAAAGCTTATTTGCGGCTTTTATATCGCCCTGCTCCAAAAGCCCTCTTATGCGTGTGGTGGAGATAATCTCGCCGTCATATGTTACTGTCGGCACGGTTTCAAGCTCTATACCCTCACGCTCTGAAAGCTCCCGCAGGATATCGCATCCGCCCGAAGCGTTTTTGCCGAAGCGGAAATTTTCTCCGCAGATGACCTTGTCCGCTCCAAGCTCATCCCTTATGACCTTTTGTACGAACTCCTCGGGGCTGTAGTCCCTGACCTCGGCGAACGGCGCAAATATCACCTCGTCCGCACCGAGGGAGATAAGCCTTTGCTTTTTTTCGCTGTCATTAAGAATCAGCCTGCGCTCGCCCTTGGTTTTAAGCTCTGCCGAGCGGAAGGTGTATACGGTTTTTCTGCCCGCTCCGCTTTGGGAAAGTGCCCGGCACGCTGCGGCGTGACCTAAATGTACGCCGTCAAACAGCCCCAGCAGTACCGCTCTATTTTGCGTTTTCATAATCAATTCTTCCAAAAATTTTTGTATATAACCATTTCAGCGTTCTCCACCCTGCAAAGCCCCAGAAATTCGCCGCCGTAAACACGATATATTCCGGCTTCTCCCGCTCCTTGAACTCTTTTCGGGTCGAGCCTCACCCCGTTTTTATACATCGCCGCCTGCTTATCGCTCAGCACAAGCGCAGGGTAACATTCAAACAGGCTGTCCGCCGGGATGATTTTAGCTTCAATATCCGCACAGGCTTGTATCTCGTCAATAGTCATGCAGTCGGCAAGCTTAAAGCCCTGTGATGATGTTCTGACCAAGCTTGTCATAACGGCAAACGTTCCCAGCGCCCTGCCCAGATCATCCACAATCGAGCGTATGTATGTTCCCTTTGAGCAGGATATGCTAAGAGTACCCTCGCCCGATTCCTCATCAAAATCATCCAAGGTAATAGAGTATATTTCAACCGTCCGCGGCGATCTTTCAACCTCGATTCCCTGCCTTGCAAGATCATAAAGCCGCCTGCCGTTCACCGAGACTGCCGAGTACATCGGCGGAAGCTGGCTGATAGTTCCCCTGAAGCCTTCAAGCGCGGCTTCAACATCTTCCCTTGAAGCCTTACTGTCGCTTGTTTCGGTGACCGTTCCGGTTATATCAAGGGTATCTGTAGCTCTCCCAAGAACAAAGCCCGCAGTATAGCTCTTTTCGTTTTCCGGCAGGATATCGCTCGCCTTGGTGGCAGTTCCCACAAGAACCGGCAAAACGCCTGTCGCCATTGGGTCGAGCGTTCCTGTGTGCCCCAAGCGCCTTTCGTGAAGGATTCCCCTAAGCTTTGCTATAACGTCGAACGAAGTAAAATCCGCCGGCTTGTTTACAAGCAGAACGCCGGACTTCATAGATACCTCTTCGCCGCCGCAACTATCCGCTTGGTAACATCACGTGCGCCGCCATGAAGGGTGCAGCCCGCGGCTCTTATATGTCCGCCGCCGCCGAACTCCTGCGCAAGCGCGGAAGCGTCCGCCAAGGTGGTTCTTATCGAGGCTTTGAAGATGTTTTCGTCATCCTCCTGCTGCTTAAGGGTTATGCCTATCTTCACGCCCTCAACTGTCAGCGGAATGGAAGCAAAGCCGTCAAGCTCGGCGCGGTCGATGCCGTAGTTTGAAATCATCTCGTTGGTTATGGTTATGATGGCTATGGCGTCGTCGGCAAAGTACTTCATTCTTCCTATAAGCCGCTGTTCGGCAAGTATCCTTCCGCGGGATTTTAAATCGAACATACGGCGGTTTATGGTTTCGTAATCCACGCCCTTTTCCATCAAGCCCGCCGCCGCTCTGTGCGCAGCAGGAGTGGTGTTCTGATACTTAAAGCAGCCGGTATCGGTGGCGATTCCGGTATACAGGCAGGAGGCTATAAGTGTGTCATATCCCCCGCCCATATACTCAAAAAGCTCATAAAGCACCAAGCAAACCGCTGAAGCCCCGCTGTCAACATAGTTGTATTCAGCGAAGTTTTTGTTGGATTTGTGATGGTCTATGCAGATATCCACCCTGTCGGCGTAGCCCGAAAGAGCGTCCCCCAAAAGCGTGGTATCCGCAACATCCACCGAAACTACCGTTTGCTCCTCAAATTCCATTGGCTCATATCTATCAGATAGGAAATCATACCTTGCCGGTATTCCGTCGGAATTCAGAATATTTGCTTTCTTCCCCTTGGAGCGAAGCCAGTAGCAAAGGGCCAACCCTCCGCCGATGCAGTCGCCGTCCGGGCTTTTGTGGGTCAGGATAGTAACGTTGTCAATTTTGTCAAGCTTTTCGGCAAGCTCCTTATAAGCGCTCATCCGAATCCTCCTCCGAATCGTAGTTGATGTCAAGCTCTTTCAGCATTTTCGAGATGTGTGCGGAGTATTCCGTAGAATCATCCGCAATAAACTTAAGCTCCGGGGCCTTTCTGATATGCAGAACCTGGGATATCTCCCTTCTTATAAAGCCGGTGGCGCTTTCAAGACCCTTTACTGCCTCCTTGGCTTTATCGAAGCCCTCGACGCTGGAAACATACACCCTCGCCGAAGAGCGGTCATGGGTCACTTCTACCCTCACAACCGTAAGCATCTGACCCTTTACCCTTGGGTCCTTAAGCTCGGGCAAAATTCCCATTATTATTCTTTGGATATCAGACGCCATGCGCCCTGATTTGTAATCTGCCATATTAATGGTGATTCCTTTCGATATTACTTTGCGCGATTATCTTTCAGCCTCGGTCATCTGGTAGGCCTCAAAAATGTCGCCCTCCTTGAAGTCGTTGAACTTCTCTAAGGTTATGCCGCACTCAAAGTTAGCCGCAACCTCGCGGACGTTATCCTTAAACCGCTTCAGGCTGGACATTTTGTCCTCCGAGATAACTATACCGTCTCTTACCACGCGTACAAGGTCGTTTCTTGAAATCTTTCCGCTTACAACATAGCAGCCCGCAACCGAGCCTACGCCGGAAATCTTGTAGACCTGCCTTACCTCTACTCTGGCGGTATCGGTTTGAACGAACTTGGGGGCAAGCATGCCCTTCATAGCGTCCTCAATTTCCTCTATAGCCTCATAGATTACTCTGTAGGTTCTTATGTCAACACCGTCGCGCTCGGCGTTTTCCTTTGCAACGGGGTCGGGTCTTACGTTAAAGCCTACTATTATCGCGTTGGAGGCGTTTGCAAGCATAACATCCGATTCGGAAATTGCGCCCACTCCGCCGTGGATGACTTTTACCTTGACCTCATCATTGGATATCTTTTCAAGCGACTGCTTAACCGCTTCTACCGAGCCCTGAACGTCCGCCTTTACGATAATGGGAAGCTCCTTCATTTCGCCCTCGGAAATCTGGTCGAAGAGGTTGTCAAGAGTTACCTTCTGGTACTGCTTGAATACCTCCTCCTTAGCCTCCTGCTTGCGCTGTTCAACAAGCTCTCTTGCAAGCCTTTCATCCGCAACGGCGTTGAAAACATCGCCCGCCGAGGGAACCTCGGTAAGACCTGTTATCTCAACAGGAACGCTGGGTCCTGCCTTTGAAACGCTTCTTCCCTTATCGTCCACCATGGTTCTTACTCTGCCCACTGCGGTTCCGGCGATTATAACGTCGCCCGAATTCAAAGTACCGTTCTGAACAAGCACTGTCGCAACCGGTCCTCTGCCCTTATCCAGTCTTGCTTCTATAATAGAGCCCTTTGCAAGGCGGTTGGGGTTGGCTTTAAGCTCTAAAACGTCTGCCGTCAGAAGCACGTTTTCTAAAAGGTCATCGATTCCCATTCCGGTCTTTGCGGATACGGGAACGCATATAACGTCTCCGCCCCACTCCTCGGGAACAAGCTCATGCTCGGTTAACTGCTGCATGATCCTGTCCGGGTTAGCGGCTTCCTTATCCATCTTGTTAATGGCAACGATAATCGATACTCCTGCGGCCTTGGCATGGTTTATAGCCTCGATTGTCTGGGGCATTATGCCGTCATCGGCGGCTACTACAAGTATTGCAATATCGGTAACCATAGCGCCTCTGAGTCTCATAGCCGTGAAGGCTTCGTGTCCCGGGGTGTCAAGGAAGGTTATCTCTCTGCCGGAAATACTTACCCTGTAAGCACCGATATGCTGGGTGATTCCGCCCGCCTCGGTCGCTGTGACGTTTGCGTGACGGATTTTGTCCAAAAGCGAGGTCTTGCCGTGGTCAACGTGTCCCATAACAACTACTACGGGGCTTCTGGGCTGTAAATCTTCCGCCTTATCCTCTTCGTCGACGATAAGTCTTTCCTCGATGGTAACAACTACCTCGTGCTCGACCTTTGCGCCAAGCTCTTCGGCAACAAGGGCGGCGGTATCAAAGTCAATGGTCTGGTTCTGGTTAGCCATAACGCCCAAGCCCATCAGCTTCTTTATAACGTCGGTAACTGTAGCCTTTAAGCGGGTTGCAAGCTCGGAAACAACTATCTCATCCGGAATCATAACCTTAAGCTGCTGCTTTCTTGCTCTTTCAAGCTCCATGCGCCTCAGCTTCTCGGCCTCAGTCTCACGCTTGGTGGAAAGGCGTTCCTTGCGCTGCTGCTTGGATTTCTGAACAAGCTTCTGCTTCTTCTGATAGTTATCTCCCGCTCTGTTCTTA
This sequence comes from uncultured Ruminococcus sp., assembly GCA_937942105.1. Classification (GTDB taxonomy): domain Bacteria; phylum Bacillota; class Clostridia; order Oscillospirales; family Ruminococcaceae; genus Faeciplasma. The sequence continues at coordinate 6,792 of CALDFS010000118.1, forward strand.
GTATCGGCAAGATTATCGTATTTATCATTGTATTTGTCGATATTTACATAGCTTCCCCTGGTATCTACTATCCTCTTATTCTCGCCGGAATCGTATGCCGAGGAAGATGTGGTGTTGGTAACAAGCTGAACTCTTTCGCCCCTGTCCTGCTTCTTGGCGGGCTTTTTCTTATCCTCGTGGTGCGGCTTTGCACCCTTATCCTGATTGCCCTGCGGCTTTAGAGCCGGCTTATTTTCCGGCTTCGGCCCGGGCTTTACGTCAGGCTTGGATTCAGCCTTAGGTTCAGCCTTTGCGGATACCGTTGGTTCGGGCTTAACTTCGGGCTTAGCCTCGGGCTTTGGTTCCGCCTTCGCAGATACCGCCGGCTCGGGCTTGGCTTCAGGCTTTACCTCAGGCTTAGGCTCAGCCTTTGCTTCCGGCTTAGGAGCAGCCTTGGGCTCGCTCTTAGGCTCAGCCTTGGCGGATGCCGTTGGCTCAGGCTTGGTCCCCGCCTTTACCTCAGGCTTGGGAGCAGGCTTTGTCTTAGGCTTTCTTACCGGTCTGTAGGCAAAATAGCCGTCAAAGCTTTCAACCTGATTGTGCTGGGTGAAATATTCCAGAACATAGTTTGTCTCCTCCGGTGCAAGCGAGGAAGAAGCCTTCTTAACTCCGTATTTTGCCGCCAGACAGTCGATAACCTCCTGCGGGGCAAGCTTCAAATGCTTTGCAAGGTCGCTCAATTTGTATTTTGTAATCATAGGCAGTATACTCCTTATGTTTCTTGATCGTTTAATCAATAAGTATCGTCAAGCCTGACGGGCGTCAGCTTTTTTGCGGCAGCCTTCATAAATCCTTTGTCGGCTATGGCTATAATGCCGTAGACCTTTCCTAAGGCTGCTCCCATATCGTTCATCGTCATATCGGTTTTATAGAGCGGAACGCCCTCTTCGGCGCAGGTGAAGGCTATCTCCTTAAAAGACTTTTGGGATATTCCCTCGGCGGTTATAACTCCGCACGCCTTGCCCGCCCGGCAGGCCGATTTGACTTCGTCCATTCCCATAACAAGCTTTCCGGCTTTCAGGCAGATGGTTATAAGTCCTTTTATGTCAGACGTTTTCGCCACCGCCCTTCAAATCGTTTTCAAGCCGCGCATATATCTCCTCCGGAATGGCTGTCTCAAAAGCTCTTTCCAGCCGTTTTGCCTTTTTAGCCTTATTAAGGCATTCAGCATTCGGGCAGATATATGCTCCCCTTCCGGATTTTTTGCCGGTCGGGTCGATTAAAATTTCACCATCCGGTGTGCGCACAATTCTTATAAGCGCTCTTTTTTCCTTAGGCTCACCGCAGCCTAAGCAGGTGCGAACCGGAATCTTTTTCTTACTAACCATCTTCTTTAGCGGATATATCGATCTTGTATCCGGTAAGGCGTGCAGCAAGCTTGGCGTTCTGACCCTTGTTGCCTATCGCCAGCGAAAGCTGGTTTGCGGGAACTATGACAGAAGCTGTCTTTGTGCCATCCTCCGCAAGGGTAACGCTTACTACCTCCGCAGGGGAAAGAGCACTTGCGATAAACTGAGCGTCATCCTCGCTGTAGCTTATAAGATCGATTTTTTCTCCGTTAAGCTCCCCGACTATGGCGGTGATTCTTGAACGCTTGGGACCTATGCAGGCGCCTATAGCGTCAACATCGGGGTTGTGGCTTACTATTGCTATTTTGCTTCGAGAGCCAGCCTCGCGGGATACCGCTTTGATTTCGACCGTGCCGTCATAAATCTCGGGGACCTCCAGCTCGAACAGCCTCTTCACAAAGTCGCGGTGGGTTCTTGAAACCTTTACCGAAGGCTTCTTGTCGGGGTTCAGCACTCCTACAACGTATACCTTTATAATGTCCCCGGCTTTCAGCTCCTCCCCGGGGATTTGCTCCGCCCTGGGGAAATATATCTCGTCCTTGTCGATTAAAAGTATCGCGTTGCCTGTTACCGGCTCAACCTTTTGAACTGTTGCGGAAACAAGCTCGTGCTCCTTATCCTTATACTGGGCAACAAGCCTGTCGCGCTCGAACTGCTTCAAATCGGAGCGGATTGACTGCTTTGCGCTTGAAGCCGCAACTCTTCCGAACTTTGCGGGGGAAAGCGGAATCTCGCAGGCGTCGCCCACAACAAGCTTTTCATTATATGTTCTTGCTTCTTCGATGTTGATTTCGTTTGCTGGATCCTCAGGCTCGCCCTCTACTACCGTTTTCAGCAGGCACATTCCAAACTCCTGCTTATCAGGGTCTATGTCTATGCGGACGTTTTCGGTTTCGGGGTAATCCCTCTTAACAGCCTTTAATATTCCCTGCTTTATCCTTTCTATAAGCACTTCAAGAGATATGCCGCTGGTAAGCTCCAATCCCCTGAGTGCCTCAAAAAATTCCTTGTTTACCTTGTTCATAATGTCGTAACCATTCCTTTCTTATATTCAAATCATTAATAGCTAAAACAAATCGCCGTCGTCATAAAGCTTGACGAACGCGCACTCTGAAAGCGCCACGCTTTCACTGGCTCCGTTATCGTCCGTCAGGGTGACGGATGTTTTATCATACCCCGAAAGGGTTCTTATTATCTCCTTCTCACCGTTTCTTGGGCGGATGAAGCGCACTCTTACCGGGTCGCCCATGCAGACCTCGAAATGCTCGGGGCGTTTCAGCTCCCGCGCAAGCCCTGGCGAGCTTACCTCGAAAACATACTGCTGAGGTATCGGGTCGGTTTCGTCGAGCAAATCGTTCAGCGGGCGGTGCAAAGCCTCACAATCGTCAATATTTATGCCGCCGTCCTTGTCGATAAACACCCGAAGGTACCAGGTTGCGCCCTCTTTTTCAAACCTGACGTCCCACAGGAAAAGACCAAGCTCATCGCACAAGGGCTGAGCAAGCTCTCTTACCGCTGTGACCACCTTACTGTCAGCCACAAAATCATCCCTTTCATTTTAAAAACAAAAGACCGGAACCAAATTCCAGCCTTTCATTAAGAGTTATTAACAATAGTATAACACACTTTTCGGAAAAATCAAGAGGTAACGGGAAAAAAGTTGGCAAAATGAGAAAAAAGATTGCAAAATAACGCCGTCTGCCGCTCCAATATCACTTAAAATCATCGCCGACAGGCGATACATCGGCTTTTCTGCCTTCTCTCTTATCTTGCCGTCAACAGCGGCTTATTCAATAAATATCCTCGGCACCCTCGGACTAATTCCGCAGACAATCTCATACCCGATGCTTCCGTAAATATCCGCCAGCTCGTCGGCGGTTATGCTTTCCTCGCCGTCCGTTCCGAAAAGGGTAACAACGTCGCCTTCCTTAACGTCCGGAATCCCGCTTACATCTATCATAAGCTGATCCATGCAGACTCTTCCTATTATCGGAGCCTTTTTGCCCTTGATGATAACGCTTGCCCTGCCCGAAAGAAGCCTTGGGTAGCCGTCGGCATAGCCTATGGTAACGGTTGCTATGCGCGTCTCTCTATCGGTAACATATGTTCTGCCGTAGCTTACGCTTACCCCCGCTTCCACAGTTTTCACCTGGGATACCGCAGCCTTCAGCTCCATCACCGGCTCAAGCTCCACCGGAAGCTTAAGCGCGCTGTTGGGGTGCAGACCGTAAAGCATTATTCCAAAGCGCGCAAGGTCGCTCCTTGAATCAAAGTGATAAGCAGCGCCCGCAGAGTTGAGAAAATGCAGACGTTTGACTATAACAAGCCGCCTGTTAAGCTCGCCTTTTACCGCGCAGATAAGCTCAATCTGCCGTTTGGTGAACTCTATATCATCCTGCGCGGCGCTGTCGGCAACGCTGAGGTGGGTAAAAATCCCCTCGGTTTCTATGCTGGGAAGTCTGACTATCTTCTGAATCTCATCGCATATGCCGCCGACGTCGGTGGCTCTTACCCCTATTCTTGTCATGCCGGTGTCAACAGCTATATGAACTCTTATTTTTTCCTTTACAGGGCAGCTTTTTGAAAGCTCACAGGCGTAGCTGTATTCGGTTACGGCCTGGATTATGTCATACTCCACAAGCTCGGGCGCGTTCTGGGGCGGAGTGTAGCCCAGAATAAGTATCTCGCCGGTAACGCCAAGCTCGCGCAGCTGTATCGCCTCTATAAGATTCGACACCGCAAACCAGTCTATGCCCGCCTCATCCTGAAGGCAGGGTATTATTTTTTCTATTCCGTGACCGTAGCAATTGGCTTTTACTACGCACATCATCTCACAGGGCTTGCTTATAAGCCCGCGGCATTTTTCAACGTTTCTTTTAAGGCGGTCCAAATGGATTTCCGCCCATGCTCTTTTAAGCTCTTTCTGATTTATCAAGGCTCTGCCTCCTACTGATTCTATATATTTTTACCCGTTTGCTTAAAATATCCGATTTGTAATCAAATTTCTCTTGAAATGGCACGGTTTTTATGGTATTATTTTTATATATGAAAAGTATATTTATTTGTCTACCGAAAAGGATGATTCTATAATGAAGGTTCAGCAGGAAGCCTGGCCTGGCTCAGAAGCGGAGCTTCGGTCAGAAACAGAGCTTTGTTCTGCGGCGGAGCTAATGTTCAATAAAAGCAAAACCGCCTGCTTCACAGGGCACCGACCATCCGGCTTCCCGTTTGATGAAACAGACAGGGTAAGAACCAAAAAGCTTAAAAGTCTGCTTCAATTAAAGGTGTGCGATGCTTTAAATGCCGGCTACACCACATTTATCACCGGAATGGCAAGAGGGGTGGACACTTGGTGTGCGCTCGCCGTTCTGGGTCTTAAAAGCGATCATCCCGGGCTGAGGCTTGTAGGCGTTTCCCCCTTCAGAAAGGAGACGGACAAGCTTTCCGGCTCCGACCTGTGGGACTACAACACAATAACCGCCTATGCCGATAAGATGATCTACATTTCCGAAAGCTACTACCCTCAATGCTATTTTGACAGGAATATGTATATGGTTGACCACAGCTCGCTGGTCATAGGCGCCGTAAGCGATATGCACAGCGGAACGGGCAACACTATTCGATATGCCGAAAGAAAAGGCATAAAAACTGATATCATAAGCATAAATCCGTTTGACGATATTCTTAATCTATAGCTTTTGCGTATATTATATACCAATATCAAAAAAATTGCAACACATTTAAGGCGAAGCGAAAAGCGGCGCCTGTATAACCGGAGGAACGGTATGTCAACACAAAAAAAGAAGAGCTCACAAATAAACGTTTTGGTGGTATATGTAGCCACAATGTTCGTATGCCTGGTGATTTTCGGAGGCTGCGCAGTAATGCTTTTGGATATCTTCGTAACTCAGCCGGCTAAAAAGAAGGCTCAGGAAGAGCTTGCATCAAGTATTGAGGACAGCAGCGAAACCCAGGAAGAGGATTATTCCTATGCCCGCGAAACCATCCTTTTCGTTGGCGCAAACGGCGAAACCATCAACGGCATGGCTATTATAAGGGTACTGCCGGACGAAGGAAGCGTTAAAATAGTACCCGTGTCAAAATACACTACATCCACAGTCGGAGGGACTTCGGGCACCATAGCCCAGCTGTTTGAAAGCGGCGGAATGTCCTATCTTAAAGCCGCAGTCGAAACCGCTTTTGATATAAAGTGCGACAAGTACATCAAGATAACCGACGATGGCTTTAAAGCGCTGGTAGAATACACCGGCGGAACGAGCAGCTACACCTTCCCCGAGGAGCTGTATTACAAAAACGAAGAGACAGGCGAGCTTACAAGCTTTTCAGCCGGCGCTGCAACAAGAACCCTTTGGGGGGACGATATCAGAAGAATCCTGACATATCCTTTGTATACCGACGGCGAAAAAACCAAGGTCCAGGCGGTCGGCGAGCTTGGCGCATCTATTATCAATTCCGGCTTTTTAACCAGCGCCGAGGAGATAACAAACAATCTTACAAATATATTCAACACAATATTCAACAATTCCGATACCGATATAACCTCGCGGAGCTTTAAGGAGGTCAAGCCGGCTTATGAGCATCTTTTGGAGATATCCCGCTCCCCTGCCACCTACAGAATGCCCAAGGGAACATGGTCAGAAAGCGGATATTTCACCGTTGACCCTGAATTCAAGACGGAAATAAAAGAGTATTTTGCGCTGACAGAGCAGGAATAAACTCTTATAATGAAAGGAAAAATATGATGGAAAACCGTGTAAAAGTAAGAATTATCGGAAGAGAGTACACCCTTATAACCGAAAACTCCCCTGAGTACACTTTAGATTTGGCCGGAAAGCTCGATTCCAGAATGAACGAAATGCTTTCGGCAAGCAAAACGCTCAGCGGAATAGACGTTGCCATTCTGGCTGCTCTTGACGCTATGGATGAAGCCGCCAAGGCAAGCGAAAACGCCGACAATATACGTTTGCAGCTCGGCGAATACATGACCTCGGCGGACAAATCACGCCAGAAGGCAGATTCGGCAAAGAAGGAAATAAGCGCCCTTCAAAAGAAGATTTCCGAGCTTGAAGAACAGCTTGCGCAGAGTGAAGCCAAGCCTTCACAGAAGGAAGCTAAGCCTGCACAGATCATATCGAACAATGTTAAAAGATAACCGCGCCGAGCTTTTGGCTCCCTGCGGCTCGTTTGAAGCATTAACAGCCGCTTTAAGGTGCGGGGCTGACGCTGTTTATCTCGGCGGAAAGAAATTCTCCGCCCGTCACAACGCTAAGAATTTTGACCGCGACGAACTGCGCGAGGCTGTAAGGCTCTGCCACAGATACGGCGCTTTAGCCTATCAGGCAATAAACACCTGCGTTATGGACGGTGAGCTGCCCGAGCTTGCCGAAGAAATCGCATACGCCTGCGAAATAGGCATTGACGGCCTTATTGTTCAGGACGAAGCGGTACTATATATAGTAAAATCAGCCTGCCCGGATATGCCGGTCCACGCTTCTACCCAGCTTACCTTGCACACGCAAGCCGGAATGAAATGGGCGAAGCGCCGCGGATATCAGCGGGCAGTTGTTTCAAGAGAGCTTCCGAAACATATCATCGCAGATTTGTGCCGTGAGGATATAGAGATAGAAGCCTTCGTTCACGGCGCACTATGCATGTCGGTTTCGGGGCAGTGCTATCTTAGCGCGATGATAGGCTCCCGCTCGGCAAACAGGGGCTTGTGCGCAGGTGCATGCAGGCTTCCCTTCTTTGCTTCCGTAGGGGCATGCAGACTTCCCTTCTCCGCCAACGGAAAAGCTCAGGACAGGTACGCCCTTTCACTTAAAGATATGTCAATAATTAACAAGGCTGATGAGATGAGCGAAATCGGGGTATCCTCATTAAAAATAGAGGGCAGAATGAAGCGCCCGGAATACGTTGCCGCAGCGACAGACGCTTTGCGCCGCTCGCTCGACGGCGAGGATTACAGCGTTGATTCGCTCAAAGCTGTATTTTCAAGAAGCGGCTTTACCGACGGTTATTATACTGCAAGCTTGGGCAAAGCAATGTTCGGAGCAAGGACTAAGGAGGACGTTGTATCCGCAAGCAAAGTTCTGCCGCAATTGCGGGAGCTTTACAGAAAGGAACCGGCTAAGTTCCCGTTAAGCCTTGAATTTTCCGCGCATGAGGGCGAAGTCTGCAAGCTTATCGCTAAAAGCGGCGGATATTCTGCTGTTATCAACGGAGATATCCCTGAAAAGGCAATAAACCGCCCCACCGGCGAGGATGTTGTTAAAGCTCAGCTTTCTAAGCTGGGCGGAAGCCTGTATTATCTTGATGAGCTTAAAATAGACATGGACGGCGGTCTGATGATACCGCTTTCCTCACTCAACTTGCTCCGCCGCAGGGCTATTGAGGCCTTGGATGAAGCCCGGACGGATAGTCTTACGAAAATAAAAAGCTTCTCGCTGGAAAAAATGTTTTTGGAGCGACCCAAGACGCTGAACCTTAAATATCCCGAGCTGTGGGTGAGCGTTCAGGCGGTTTCTCAGCTGTCGCTAATAGATATAAACGAGGTTGAGCGGGTGATAATCCCGCTTGCTCAGGCGAAAGCATACTCGCACGCCGGTCTGCCCAAAGATAAGGCGGTGCTTTCCCTGCCGCGGTTTACCTTTGACGAGGATAAGGTGATATCAGAGCTTGAAACCGCAAAAGGCATGGGGTTTGAAGCAGTCGAAGCCACCAACCCCGCGCACATAGTAATCGCCGAAGAGCTTGGGCTTAGGGCTATCGGCGGGTTCGGGCTGAACATAACCAACTCCATCTCTGCATATGAATACGCCCAAGCAGGGTTGGAAGCGCTTACCCTTTCGTTCGAGCTTAAGGCGTTTCAAGCGGGGGCTGTTGCCGCGCCTGTTCCTACAGGGGCTATTGTGTACGGCAAGCTGCCGCTTATGCTGACCGTCAACTGCCCGATAAACGCTGAGGTTGGATGCAAAAACTGCACGCATTCTGTCACTGACCGCACCGGGGCGGAATTCCCGGTTTTGTGCCACAGGGAGCTTAGGTATTATGAGATTCTCAACTCCAAGGTTCTTTGGCTTTCGGACAAGCTGAGAGATTTTAATCTTGATTACGGGATTTTGTACTTCACATACGAATCACCGGAGCAGGTAAAATGCGTTCTTGAAGACTATCGGAACGGTGCCAAGCCGGAGGGAGAGTTTACGCGCGGACTGTATTATCGGGGGATTGAATGAGAATCGGCAATGCACAAGGAAGTTGACGAACAGGAGTCCGATTGATTATGGAATATATTTTTGAATTCATAGTGGAGCTTGCTGTAGAGCTTGTTTTTGAAGGCAGCTTTGAGGCTAGCAAAAGCAGCAGGATACCGAAATATATCAGATACCCGTTGATTGGAATAATATGTTTATTCTTTATCGCTGTAGTCGGACTTGTCTTTTTTTTCGGCATCCTGACGCTTAAAGAAAATATTTTTGCAGGAATAGTCCTGATTTTAATCGGGCTGCTCTTGCTTATAATGAGCGCGGTTAAATTCCGAAAAACATACTTGATTAAAATAAACAACGAGTAATCCAGACTGGCATTTACTGAAACAATAACGCGAAAGGCATGATTATAAAATGAAGCTGACCTTCAAAAAGCTCCGCGAAAACGCCGTAATACCGAAATCTGCAACGACTGCAAGCGCGGGCTTGGATTTATGCGTCTGCTCGGACGCTCCCATTACCATCAACCCCGGAGAAATAGTTACCATCCCCTGCGGCATAGCCTGTTGCCCCGAGCGCGAGGATGTTGTATTATTAGTCTTCATCCGCTCATCCTTGGGCAGAAAATTCGGGCTTACCCTTTCTAACTCTGTCGGAGTTATCGATTCCGACTACCGCGGAGAAATCCTTGTGCCCATCATAAACCACGGCTCCAAGCCCTATACCTTCGAGCCGGGCGAACGGTTTGCGCAGATAGTTGTTACCCCGGTAATCTTCCCCGAGGTCTGCGAATCAGACGAGCTTCCCGATTCCGAGCGCGGCGAAAACGGCTTCGGCTCTACGGGGCGGATATAGCCATCTCCGCTCTCAGCCGGGCGGCTGTAATTTTCATCTGCCTTCGCACCTACTATCTCCTTTCGCAGAAGTATCAGCGCGATGGTGCAGGGAAAAATCATCATGCCGTTGAAGATATCGCTTATCTTCCAAACAGTGTCAAGGCTGATAACGCTTCCTGCGAACGCCGCCGCAACGTATACAAGCTTATATATAGCTATCCTTACCTTCCCGCCGAGATAGTCCGCCGCTCCTACACCTATTTTTGACCATCCCATAACTGTAGCCAGCGAAAATCCGCATATGCTTATGGCAACGATTTTTCCGGATACATCCCCAAAAGCGGTTTTACAGGCAATAGTTACAAGCTCTGCGCCGTCCGCGCCAGAGGATTGCGCTCCTGATGTAAGAATACAAAGCGCTGTTAAGGTGCATATTATAAACGTATCGGTTATTACCTCGAACATATTCATCAGCCCCTGCTCGTGGGGAGATATCCCCTCCGACTGAGCATGAATTGCGGCGGTCGTGCCAAGCCCGGCCTCGTTTGAAAAGATTCCCCGCTTAAAGCCTGTGGATATCGCCTGCTTAACGGCATATCCCGCAGTGCCGCCTGCAAGAGGTCTTAAGCCGAACGCCGATGAAAAGATGCTTTCAAAAGCCGACGGTATGTTTTTATAGTTGACGGTTATTACCCAAAGCGTCACGCATATGTACGCGAGCGACAGTGCAGGCAGAAAAACTGAACAGGCCCTGCCGGTGAAATCCTTCCCTGAAAATACGCATAGCCCGGCGACTGCCGCAAACAATATCCCTATTATAACCGGCTGAACCGTGAATTCCACGCTGATTGCCTGAGCGCCGGCATTGGTCTGAGCCATGCTGCCCATCCCGAAGGATGCAAGCAGAGTGAACGCTGCATAGACTGCCGCAGCGAAGGGTTCTTTCAAGCCGTCGCGGATAGAATACATTATTCCGCCTTTTTTGCCGTCACGGTATTTTATACTTAAAACACCCTCGGCATATGCAACGACCATCCCCAAGAATGCCGAGATCCATAGCCAGAATATTGCGCCCGCTCCGCCGATTGTAAGCGCGGTCGCAACCCCGCTCACGCTCCCTGTGCCAACGGTTGCGGCGAGTGCGGTTGAGATCGATTCTGCCGCGCGGCGTTTTCCGCCAGAAAACAGGTTCTTGCGCAGCACACAAAGCATATCCTTGAAGGATGTTATCTGCGGGCAGCGCATTTTAAAAGTAAACCACAGCCCTGTCAGGGCGATAAGCGCAACGGTGGGAATACTCCACACCGCCCCGGACATAAAATCTATAAGCCTTACAAACACAATCCACCATCCCTTAAATTTACGAAAGGAGAAGCCATGAGGAAATATCTGCCCAAAAGCACTGCGCTGACTATTATTAAGCTTGCTATTTTAGCGCTCTGCGCTATACTCACCATAGGCATACGCATATACCTTGTCTCCTTTAGAATACTTATGATAGTTCTGATTTGTTTATTCTGGGCGCTGGGGTTGCTTTTCGGATTTATTATCCTGCCCTCCTACTTCCGCAGGACTGTTATATACATCTCCGGAGCGGAAATAACCATTCACACCGGCATATTCTTCTACAAGCGCGAGTTTATGAAGATGTCTGCGGTGCAGTATGTCACACGGATATCCCTTCCGCTGAGCGGCTTTTCGGGATTCAATTTCGTGCTGATACGCGGGCTGGGCGGAACCATCATCCTACCGTTTTTAAGGACTACCGACTGCGACGATATAACAAATCTGCTTCACGCTAAGATAACAGAAAGATAATTTAGTATTTGATTATACCACAAGTAATAATGCAAGGAGGGATTCAGATGTCAGGCGAACGCACCGGGCAGCAGCATTTTATAAAGCTGTTTTCCTACACCACCCGCTATTTCTGGCTTCTTATAATCCCTCTTATAAGAAGCCTTTATTCCCTTTCGTTCAACGTTGACGCTTTCCGTGTCTGGATCCGGGGCACATGGCTCGACCTTATTGTTCTGGCGGCGATAATAGCCTTTGCGTGGATAAGGCTTATGAGCGTGACCTTTAGGTTCAATTCGGAACGCATTATAGTTAAGAAAGGGCTTATCGCCGTAACTGAGGACACCGTTTTTTACAGTGAAATTTCTACTCTGAGTATAAAACAGAATCTATTTTACAAAGTCGTGGGTGCAGCAAGGGTATATATAGCCACAAACGCCGGAATTTTTGACAAAGCAGATATCACCCTTGTAATGAAGCGCTCTGACGCTGACAGGCTTTATGCCTCGATGAAAAACACCCGCGTTAAAAGCCTTAACTACTCCATCTCGCCAAATAAGCTGCGGCTGTTCATCTTTTCGATAATAGCCTCCTCAACTCTTTCAGGCGTTGCGGTTGCAGTTGCGTTTATCGTGGAGACATGGCAGGTGTTTGACCGAGAGGTCGAGGCACGGCTTATACTCGACACGCTTAGTGAATTTGCCAATAGGGCGGCAAAAATCGTCCCTCCTGTGGCGGCTGGCATTTCAATAGTTATAATTGCGAGCTGGCTTATTTCATTTGTTACGAATATATTTTACTTCTGGGACTATATCCTAACCAAGTGCCCCGACGCTATATATATCAAAAGCGGTCTTTTTGCAAAGAACCGGCATATAATCTCACTGAACAGGGTGAATTATATCGACTTGAAGCA